>DUZM01000080.1 GCA_013349485.1 Candidatus Hydrogenedentota bacterium
CGCGGTTTTATCGCGTTGACCAGAGTCGCTCCCGTAGCGGCAACGGCCTGGGCTTAAGCCTTTCAAGAGCCATCTGCAGAGCCCACGGAGGAGACATCGCCGTGACCAGCGTCTTGGGCAAGGGCAGCACCTTTGAAATAACCATCCCAGCAACCGCTACGTGAGCATGCAAGCGAGACCCCTTCCTTGTTGCCTCGCTTCCGTCGGCGCCGCTATTTCAGGGGGTGCAGCAGCTTCTGAATCTCGGGGGTCTCGAGGTTTTCGCGGGTGACGACGGTTACGCCGGTGTCGATGCGCTTCTCGACCGGGCGGCCCTCGAGGTGGTCGACGGCGGCCTTGACGCCTTCGTAACCCATTTTGAAGGGGTTCTGGACAATAAGCGCTTGGATGGTTCCGTTTTCGAGCGCGGCGATCTCTTCGTCGGATGCGTCAAATGCGACCAGCTTGATCGCGCCGGCCTTTCCGGCGACGTTTAGGGCTTGTGCCGCGCCCATGGCGCCGCTCTCGTTCGCGGCGAAGATGCCGTCGAGGCCCGGGTTGGCGGTCATGATATCTTCCGTGACGGCCATGCCCGTCGCCACGAGACTCTGGCTGTACTGTTTAGCCACGAGCTTGATGTTCGGGTATTCTTGAATGCCTTCGATGAAGCCCTTTTCGCGCATCTCCGAGGTGGCCGCGCCGCGCACGAACGGAATCAGGGCCACTTCGCCCTCTTCGCCGATCAGCCGGGCCAATTCGCGTGCGGCCAGGTTGGCGCCTTTGATGTTGTCCGTCGCCACAAATGTGATTGGCGTATCGGACGTAACGCCCGAGTCGATAGTCACCACAGGGATGCCGGCGCGGTCGGCTTTCTCGAGCACGCCGACCAGGGCGTTCTCGTCGCACGCTGCCATAACGATCGCGTCCACCTCGCGCGTGATCATGTCCTCGACGATCCCGATCTGTTTCGCGACCTCGGTCTCCTTCTCGGGACCTTTCCAAAGAATCTCCGCATGGAACTCTTCACCGGCGGCCAGTGCGCCCGCCTTGACCGTCAACCAGAACTGATGCACCAACCCTTTCGGCAGCACGGCTATCTCGTACTGTTTCTTTTGCGCTGCCCGGCTTGGCGAGCGTGTCTGGACGCCGGCAGGCGCGGCCGGTTCCCCACCGGTTTTCGGCGCGCACCCGGCCAGTATGGCCAGAACCGCAGCGATGGCAAACGTCCGTTTCATGCCAACACTCTCCCTTTCCCGAGATGACGTTCCCCGAGCCGGTGCTTCCGCAACGGACACTACTTAGGCACCGTCACCGGCTTGCCCGTTGCCGCCGATTTCCAGGCCGCCTCGGTCACCTCGATGGTGCGCAGTCCGCACTCCGGCGGCGTTTGCGGCGTGTCTTTACCGAGGATCGAGTCCACAAAGTTCTTTTGCGGCGTGTTGTTATACTTGGGCAGCTTGATCGTGACGGGCCGGCCATCCTTGTCGACTTGCACCAGCCCCAATCCCTGCCGGAGGTACAACGCCCCCTTGCTTCCGACGACGGTAAAGTCCTCGTAAAAGCCTTGCCCGTTGCCGACGACCGACATGCTGCCGAGTGCGCCGTTTTCAAAGGTCATGGCCAGCGAACTGTCGATGTCGACCTCGGCAGAATAGTTTTCCATCTTGGCGAAGACCTGTTTTACCTTCAGCCCGGTCACCCACATGACGATATCCACGAGATGGCTGCCGGAGTCATTGAGTTGGCCGCCGCCGGACAGCGCCATTTGCTGCCGCCATGTGCCCTTGACGCCCCGGAGCCAGTTCTGCGCCTGAAACGCCTGGACGTATTGCACCTTGCCGACGGCGCCCTTGGCGATCTGGTCACGCATATAGCGGAACTGCGGGCTGAAATGCCGCTGGTACGAAATCATCAAGACGCGCTTGGTGGCTTTGGCCTTCTTGATAAGGGTTTTCGCCCTGCGAATGGTGCATACCATCGGTTTCTCGGTGAGCACATGCAGCCCCTTATCGAGGCTCGTCATGATCTGCTCGTAGTGCAGCGTGTGCGGACTCAGCACCACCACCCCGTCCAGCGCCTCATCCTTGAGCATCTTCTTGTAGTCGGCGTACACCGCCAGCTTGCCGGCGCCGTCGCAATGCTCGAGCATCCGATCGAGCGATTTCTTGCTGGGTTCGGTCAACGCGACGACCTGGGCCTTCTTCGTCGCGTGCACCGCGTGGTAATGGTGGGGGCCCATGCCGCCCGCGCCAATGAATCCAACGCGCAATTTCTTCCCCATGACGATTCTCCTTAGTGTCGGCGCACCTCAAGTCTCGCGCCGGAATCGGGTTAAAAGCCGCAGCATGGTATCAGCAGCCCGATCACATGTCAAAGGGAAATCTAGTGTGCCGGGCGCGAAGTTCATTTACAAAGTCATCGGCGGCCATGCTTTCCCGTCATTGCGAGGAGCGAGTCCCCGAGCGACGCGGCAATCTCCTTGGTTTCTCGCGACCCCTCTGTGTGCCTAAGGAGATTGCTTCGTCGAAGACTCCTCGCAATGACGCGTGGGGACACCTACCGCCGATGAACGGTTCAGGAGAAAACAGGCACGACTTTGCAAAGGGATTTCGCACTCGGCACACTAGCGGTCGGCCCATGCTGCTGCGAGTCCGCACAATAGGCCTCGCCCGTTGGCAAGAATGGCCGACGAGCAACCGGACAACGCCCCGCGTCGCCCGGCACAGGAACGGGAGAACTTACGGCGTCCCTGGCCCCTGATGCTCACGTACAGCCTTGACGACGTGCCGCGGCCACCCGGGCGCTCGGCCCGCGTTGCCGGCGGGGCGCCCTCAAAGCCTTATTCGTAGCGGGGACGGTAGTCTCGGTTTGGCCCTCGCTGCTCGCGCGGCCGGGCCTCATTGACCCGAAGCGTGCGGCCACCCAGATCTGCGCCGTCCATCTTGTCGATGGCCTCGAGCGCCTCCGTCCGCTCCGGCATCTCGACGAAGCCGAATCCCCGGGAGCGGTTGGTCATTCTGTCGACAATGATTCGCGCCGCGTCGACTTGCCCGAACGCCCCAAACGCTTCCCGCAACTCATCTTCCGTGGTTTCGTACGAAAGATTGCCGACATAGATGTTCATTGCGGTTCCTTTCTAGCCGTGGTTTGCGGAGAGTTTGGCGACAGCATCGGTAGCGAATCAGTCGACGGCGGGCATGAAGTCAGACAGAAACGACATGCGATGGAATTTTGCTCTTACACTGATCGTTGCCTGGGCGTCACGAACTCCAATCGCAATCTACAAATCAACACCTGCCATCATATACTACATACGCCCGATAAGGCAAGATGAAATTCAGTTCCGCAGCGCCCTCACCGGAGCACGCGGTTCCGAGCGCGGTCGTAGACGCGCCAGAACTTGCGGACGCGATCCAAGTCCCGTTGCGTCACCTTCTTGGGCGAATAGGCCGAGACCACGTAGAGATCGGTCAGGTCGACGGCCTCCTCGCGAAGCGATTTCAGTTGTTTCGGGAACGCCTCGATGAATTCGTAAGGCGTTTGCCCATCGCGTCGCGGTACGCCCAGATCGTAGGCTAAGGCGCATAGGGCCTGGTACGCCGCTTCGACCACCTCGGCCGGCGTGACCTTGGCGGCCCGCTCCGGATCGGCCAACGGATTGCCGTAGCGCGTGCAGATCGCCACGTCCCGACTGATGCGGATCCGCTTCTCGCGCTTGGGAAACGAGGGTAGGCTCGTGACGCCCTGGAGTGTTCGATCGATGAACTCGAAAAGCCGCACCATCCAACGCGGAAGCCATCGGCCTTGCTGGACGAGCGTAATGAGTAAGGCGCCCGTTGTGCGCAACAGGCCGTATGCCACAAACAAGCCCAGAACCCCGACCACAATACGACCCGTCCACCAGACAAACGCGTTCTGGCGTATCACCTCGTCGGGCGTAGCCTCGACCTCGACAAGTCGGAACTCGTAGTTGCGGCTCCATGGGTCGTATTCGTGCTCGATATTCTTCGCCGGTTCAGGCGTGTCGGGCGGCGGCAATGCGGCCGCGCCCAAGAACACCGCAACGATCATGGTCGTCCCGAGCCCTATCCAAAATGGGCCGATGCCGGCCGGTACGTGTATCCTGCGCGCCCGGAAATACTCGCGGAGACCGCCCAAACTCGTCAGCATGAGAAGCATTAGGGCGGACACCGTATAAGCGCAAACGTACAGGTGGCCTCGAAGCACCAGATAGCCGCCGCCACGAAGCAGTACCCTTTGTCCTATCGCAAAAACAAACAACACCGGCACGGAGAAGTAGAAGATCGATATGCCGGGATGGCGTTTCGGCAGCCGCTCGGTCGCGGGGCCGAGTTTATACTTGGCTTTTGGCGGCGGCTTCTTCCATGCCGAGGGGTCCACCGCCTCGAGTTCGTTTCTGAGGATAATGCCTTCTCTTTTCTCCTTCTCGCGTAGCCGCTTCGCTTCCGGACGCGCAGCCACCGCCGCCCGAATGCGCCGCGCCGTGCCGGTCAAAATGCCGATATCGCCTGCCCAGGGATTCGTGTCCACGCAGCACTCGTGTACGAGCCGGTTCGTGAACCACCAGATGAATAGGACGATTGACAAGTTGAAAAGTACCGCCCACCAGTCCCCTTCCAGGAACCCCGGCGCCATCGAGCCCGAGCCGTACATGCTCGTCATCGAAAGCGTGTACAGAATGGAGACACTGCCGAAAAAGAAAATATACATGATCGATTCATCTTTACCGTCCCGCGCGATAAGACGATTCAACGCGACGATGCCGATGACGAAAAACAGGGCCGTCCACTTAAGATTCGTGTGGAAACTGTCTGTATACACATATCGCACGTCCAGGAGGAATTGAATCCAAGCCAGAACCATGGCGAATATCAGGCAGGGCGTGAGAACGTCGACGAGCCAGTCAGTCATCGAACGGTGCTGAATGCGGCGCAGGTCCGCCTCGACCGCGTGCCGCACCGATTCGAAGTCCGTCCGGACTTCTTTCCCCGCCTTCTTGCGCGTCGGGTCGGGCAGGGCCTTCAGCGACTGCAGGTCGGTCGCCATCGGCGGCAAGTCGGATTCCGGCGGATCAATGCCCGATTCTGGCCGGCGATATTTCATGGAGACTCCACTCTTGCTCGATATGAAACACGTGAATCTGATGCGGCGCCAAACGCCCCGCCGCTTCCGGATATCCGCGCGCGTCGTTGATGTAGAAGACGCTTACGGCAAATCCGGACAACTTCAGTCCCGCCAGCGCCAGCGCAAGCTTGTCCGTTACGCGCGGCACCACCGGCAACAGGGCGGCGTCCCGCGGCAGCCGCCGGAACTCCGACATGAGCAGGTCAATGATCCCGAGCCCGTCCGTCGGCACGATCCGCGCAAGATTCTCGACGATTTGCAGCGCCTGAACCGGGCTGCGCCGCGTCGGCACGCTCAGCGGCGACAACCGGTCCGATGTGCCTTCCCCCACCACGCTCGCCGCCGCGTCGTCGCGACTCAGCGTCTGTTTCGATGCGACTTCGTATCGCGCGATCTCGGCCGCGTCGCGGCCGTTCGTGATCATGCCGAGCTGCTCGCCCGACATTTGGAGAAGATAGGCGATCGACGCCGTGGTGGTGATGGCCAGTTCCATTCGGCTCTCGGCCTTCTCGTCGTCGCCGTAGCTCAATTTATGCAGATCGAGGACAAGCGTCCCCCCCTGCACGCTCGAGGGTTCGTTCAGCTTGCAAAAGAGGTCGCCGGTGCGGGCCGAGACTTTCCAATGGATGCGGTTCAACGGGTCGCCCGGCTGGTACTCGCGTACGCCCGAGATCCGCGTCGGGTCTTCGTAGATCTTGTTCGACACCCGCACCGGACCCTGCGGGCGCCGCGCCGCGATGTTGAACGTGTCGATGTACGCCACCGTCGGCAAAACGGATACGTAGTCCTGGCGCTTGCCGGTGCGGAACCGTTTCTGGAGCCCGAACAAGTCACCCGATTCCATGACCAACGGCCCGATCCGGTGATAGCCGCGGCGCGGGCACGTCAGGCGATACTTCAGCTTCACGCTGCGGCCCGGCATGAGAATGGTCAGCCGGGTCGTGTCGCCATGGCGCTTGAATCCCGGCGGCGTGACGTCCTCGAAGTAGATCCAGGGAATCGGCCAACCGCGGCGGTTCGTTATCGTTACCTCGACCGCCACCTCCTCGCCCTGCTGCAACGTATCCGGCGTCACCGTCCGTTCACAGTCCAGGCCCGACAACCACGCTACACTCGAGATATGCGAAAGCGTCACGAGCAGCAGGAAAGCATAGATCGAGAACGCCATATAAGGGCTCGGCGCATAGAACGCAATCAACAACGCCACACCCGCCGCTATGAACCAATATGCGTTTTTCATCCGTCGGCGCTGCGCTCTTCGGTGGTTGCCTCAGTTCTTGCGGACGGTGCAGCCGCACGGCCGCGGCCGCCGTCCACGTCAACCACTCCCATACCCAAGATAACCTTGCCTCCAGCTCCTTCCCGGCGACTTCGTTTTCTAAAGCGTACCATAATGGAGCGTGCCAAGCACATAGCCGGCAACCCTGATTTCTGATAGGGCGGCTGCGGCAAACGGACGCGGACGGCCCTACTGGTGAATTCGGACGGCCCACGGTGGCGGGCATAAAAAAGCGGCGGCAGAAGCCGCATCGAGAGGACCAAGCTTATTGGGCATCCACCGATGCCGCTGTACATATCCTGTTAGGACTCTTGGAAAGTCTCTCTCGCTACGCGGCTCCTGCCGACGTTCAAATTGTACCATGCGCATCGCGAAATTGCCAAGCAGAATCCTGACCCGCCGCATTCCCCTAATCGCCGGGTAAGCATGAGCGAAAAGCGGGGACTGACGCAAGTGAACGACCGTTAGGGAGTGAGACGTGTTTGTCCCTGGTTCTTCGCGATCACCGCGTGGGTGCCTAAGGGCATTCGCCAAACACCTGTGCCGACTACTGAGGGTACACTTGGCGTCGACTTACCCGGCGATTACGGCATTCATTATCCCTTGCCGTTGGAATTGTACTATAATCGAATCCCAAAGTTGGCCCTTGATGCACAAGGCGTCCGCTGGTGGGCGGCGTCGAATGCCGCAGGGCGCCGCGCACAATCCAGACAGAGAGGCGCCGCCGCTACAATGCCAGACACCAACAAACCCGCGTTTGACCGCCCCGTCGACTGTGTCTCGGGCATCGGGCCGAAAAGCGCCGCGCTGCTCGCAAACCTCGGGATCGTCACGGTGCGCGACCTCCTTTTTCACTTCCCGCGGGACTACCAAGATCGGAGGCATGTTACGCCGATTGCCAACGCAACCGAGGGCGATGCGGTTACGGTCGAGGCCGAAGTGGTCCGCGCACGCATGGTGCGGCTGCGAAGACGGATGTCGCTTGCCGAAGTCACTATTCGCGACGGCACGGGGGAGATGAAGGCCACCTGGTTTGGCCGGGGGTTCCTGGCCAAGGCGTTCCGCCCCGGCGTTAAGGCCTTATTCAGCGGCCCCGTGGGGAAATACAACGGCCTCGCACTGAAGAATCCCGACTATGAGATCCTCTCCGGGGACGAAGAGGACCGCCTTCACACGGGCCGTATCGTGCCGATATACAGACTTACGGAGAAAGTCACCCAGCGCATGTTACGGCGCTGGGTGTTCGCTGCACTCGATGCGTTCGGCCGTCACGCGCCCGAAACGCTGCCAAAAGACCTCTGCAGTCGGCACGGGTATCCGCCCGCGGCCGAGGCCCTGCAAACGGTGCATTTCCCGGACAGCCTCGATGCGGCCCGCGCCGCCCGAAACCGGTTCGCCTATGAGGAACTCTTGGGCATCCAAATCGGCGTGCTCAGCGTTCGCGCGGGCCGGCACAGCGAGGAAACGGGCATCCGTCACGTCGTCGACGGTCCCGGACTCGCCGCGTTCCGCGCTTCGTTGCCGTTCGCCTTGACCTCGGCCCAATCGCGATGCGTGGCCGACATCCTGGAAGACATGGCCTCGCCTCGGCCGATGGTCCGACTCCTTCAAGGCGACGTGGGTTGCGGCAAGACCGTGGTTGCGTTGCACGCCGTTGTCGCGGCCGCCGACGGCGGGTTTCAGACGGCGCTGATGGCGCCCACCGAGATCCTCGCCGAGCAACACGCACTCGTGTTGCGCGAATGGCTTGCGCCCCTCGACCTCGAGGTAATGCTCCTCACCGGCTCGACGCGCGGCGCCTCGAAGACGCGGCGTGCCGTTGCCGCGGGCAAATGCCCCGTGGTCGTAGGAACGCACGCGCTCATACAGGAGAAGACCGAGTTTCACAACCTTGGGTTGGCCATTATCGACGAGCAACACCGGTTCGGCGTCCTGCAACGAGGCCGGCTCGTCGAGAAAGGCCTGAATCCAGACATGCTCCACATGACGGCCACGCCGATTCCGCGCACGCTCGCCATCACCGTGTACGGCGGCATGGACGTCTCCGTAATCGACGAGTTGCCACCGGGCAGGCAGCCGGTTCGCACCCGCCTCGTGGCCCCCGAGAAGGTCGCCGAATTGTACGCCTATGTCTGCGACCAAGCGCGGGCCGGACGCCAAACCTACTTCATCTGCCCACTTGTCGAAGAATCGGACAAACGCGAGCTGAAGGCCGTCACGACCCATTACGACGAATTGTCTGCGGGGCTCTTCGCCGATCTCCGGACGGCCCTTATCCACGGCCGACTGCCCGGACCCGAGAAAGACGCCGTCATGCACGGGTTCAAATCCGGCGAGATCGATGTCCTTTTCTCGACCACGGTGATCGAAGTCGGCATCGACGTGCCCAACGCTACCACCGTAATCATCGAGGATGCCGCGCAATTCGGGCTGACCCAGCTCCACCAACTCCGCGGCCGTATCGGGCGCGGCCCCGAACAGTCCCATTGCTTTCTCCTCGGCGACCCAAAAACCGACGACGGAAAGCGCAGACTCGAGGCCATGTGCGCGACCCACAGCGGGTTCGACATCGCCGAGGAAGACCTCAAACTCCGCGGCCCAGGCGAGTTCCACGGCGTGCGGCAGGCCGGGCTGAGCGACCTCCGGGCCGCAGACCTTGTCCGCGACGTCCGCATACTCGATCAGGCCCGGCGCGACGCCCTCGAGATCCTCGAGCGCGATCCGCGCCTCGAAGACCCAATCCACGCCCACCTGGCCGACGTCGCGCGCCGGTTCCAGTCAATCAACGCATGATCGGTTCAAGCGGCCATTCGTATCGCGCCGGTTCGGGGCCCGCGCCCATTCCTTACAACGCCCGATCGGCAGTCAGAAGACAGGAGACAGGAGACAGGAGTCAGAAGACAGGAGACAGGAGACAGGGGACAAGGGATAGAAGACAGGGGACAGGGGATTCTTGCCTGCGCAGGAACGACAATAGAATGCGGAACAGGTGTCCGGAGAGATGGCGCAAGTGTTTGCCGCACCGGCACTTCCCCTGGTATGATGGGTTTGTGCAGGACTGGGATGGATGCAGGTTGCCGATTGGCTGAGCGCTCGAGGTAAAGCCATGCGCTACGTTCTTCTCAATCGTGGCGGAAAAGGCGTCACAAGCCCAGTGGATAGACTTCGAAGCGAGGATCATATACAGTCTGGATAACACCCCTGCCGATGGGCGGAATGGCGGCAAGACCTTGTGCCTGCATCCCTTACGCGAAGCTGGTCATGGGGTGATATCCAGACTCTCCCCGGCCTTTCGGGGGTATATCCAGATTGGATACTCATTGTTGGCCAAGACTAAAGGACAGAAGCCCTATAAATAGGCGGAAGTTCCTATATGTGGTCGGCTGTGTTGAGGTGGGGTCGGTCTTAGGTAGTTGCGCCCGCGAGAGGAAGAGCGTGGACACGAAGAGGACGCCGTTTGAGCTAACGGTTGAGTGGAATGTTTTTGCCCTGCTGCCGAACAGGCAGATCAGCCAGATTTCTCCGAGTGGCGGAAGGTTCCATTTGCCATGCATTCATCCTTCCGGCGAAGTGGTGGTATTTCAGGGCGGGCTGTTTCACGAGAGATTGAGGATTTGGCGGGCGAAGATTGCTTGTGGCGCCTTGTCGCCCTTAACCTCCCCCCAAGCAAACAGCTGGATGCCGGCGTACTCCTGGAAGGGAGATGTAATCGTCTTCGCATCTGATATTCCCATGAGCAAGAAGATTCGGCGGATTGCCGAGATGCCTTTGTGGTTACCGCCTGAAGGCTACACGGTAAATCTGTTTGTCATGGATTCCGACGGCAAGGATATCCGACAAATCACTGTCGGCGATTGTCAGGATCTCCGTCCTGCACTCAGTCCTGATGGACGTCATGTTGCCTTTTGCTCCAATAGGACCGGGACGTGGAAAATCTGGGTCGTTCCTTCAGATGGCAACGCTAATCCTAGTCTTCTGAAAGGATCCTATGAATGGGCGATGCGTCCATGGTATGCAAGAGATGGTCAATCTCTGTTTTTTCACACTGATGTCGATGGGCGTCATAGGATTTGTCGATACTGGTTAGTGGATGGCCAGATAAAGCCTCTCCCGAATGACGACGAAGGAATGAGCCACGGCGCTTCAGCAAGTGCTAATGGCGGTTCCCTATTGATGCACTCAACAAAGGGCGGCGGAAGTCGGATATGGCGATTGCCGCTTGACGGATCTCCCGCTGAGGAGATTCGGACTCCCGGCTTCAAACTTGCAGGCCACGCAACGGAAGGGAATAATGGCGTTGTCGTTTTCGACAGTCCGAATAAGCTGCCCTCCGCGGCCAAGGGGCGTGAACGAGGCCAACCATTGCGTTCAGCGGACTGACGCCGCTGACGCATAACGTTAGACTGATGAAAAAACCGGCGTCAATATACGTGATCGGGTGGTTGTTCGTTGCAGTCGGCACGCTGACGGGCTGCGCGGCCTTTCGACGTACGCTAGTATCGTTGGTGCTTACGGACGAAACCCTTGCTCATATGCGTGAATTTGAGGGAAAAGGTCTGCAGGCAGATGATCCCCGGGCTATAGATCTGGGATGGCGTTTGAGCTTTTCTATGGTTGAGTACGTGAAGCTTGTGGCTGTTGTCAAGTTTTTCGTTGCAGTATCGGCCATCCTGGGCGGGGTCGCCTTCCTGCGCCTACGTTCGTGGTCCAGATACTTACTTCAGGCCTTATGCTGGCTCTGGATAGTCTACGCCGTGGGGTTCAGCGTTCCCCTTCTACGGTCGGTCCCTCCCGTCGCGTTTTGGGGTGCCCTGGACTGGAAGGCAGGGACATACTTCATGCTCACTTTAGTGACGGGTTTGCTGATGCTCGCAGGCTTTATCGTACCCGCTGTGGTCATCATCTTCGCGCTGCGCGGTCAGACCGTTGGCGGCGCCATGACGCCCGATAGCAAAGAAGCGGCAGTCTAACCAGCGGATCGAGCCGGACTAGCGCCGCTCATCCGCAAACCGTTCCGCGAAACAAAGATGAATCCGACAATTCGCAAAGCAGAGGCCCGAGACATTCCGGCGATTCAGCACCTCTACAGGCAATTGGATGGCCACCACGTGGAGCTGCTTCCCAGGGTTTTCCAGCCAGTCGATGGCGACGCCCGGGGCGATGACGTTGTTCAGAAGTGGATTGATCGGGATGACGCTGACTACCTACTGGCAGAACTGAATGGCAAAGTTGTGGGATTTGTCAACGTCCAGAGATCGACTCATCCGAGGTACCCGATGTTCCGGCCTCATGACTTCGCGATGATCGAGAACGCAGTGGTGGACAAACCGTACCGAGGCAAAGGGATCGGCAGAGCTCTGTTCGACGCCGCCATCGAGTGGGCAAGAGACCACGGTCTTCGGCATGTTCAGACGACCGTATGGCACGAGAACGCTGGAGCCAGAGGATTCTACCTCAACCAGGGATTCCGCCCCATGACCGTGAGACTTGAACTGGACACAGGAGGAGGCGCAGAACCATCGGCTGCAAGGGACACGGACAAGCCACGCGCCTGAGCCGTAACGTTAGAAAGAGAGATGGGATGGAATTCCAGTACGTGACAATTGCAGTATCAGACCTAGAACACTCGAGAGCATTCTACGAAGATATTCTCGGATTCAAGCCTAACCTTGCTAGTGAGAGATGGCAGAGTTACGAGATCGAAGGAAACGCTGGATTCGGCATCAATGAGGACGCAAACACGAAACGAGTTCATTGTTCCGACATCATCAACTTCTCGCTACTCGACATCGATTCTTTGTGGGAGAAGGTACGGGATCATGTCCGTGTGGAAATTCCTCCTCAAGTCATGCCCTGGGGTACTC
>DUZM01000081.1 GCA_013349485.1 Candidatus Hydrogenedentota bacterium
AACGAACAGACATAGGCCAACTCGGGATAGGCGGCATGTTCGACAACGGTCATCGTGAACTCGGCCAAGTCGATGGAAGCCATTCGCCCCGTAGCTCGTCTACGAGGAATCTCGAGCTTCGTTTGCACGCCGCCGTTTGCCTTGAGCAGCACACATTTGTCTGTAACGGACCAATACTCGCTTGGCGGCGCCGCCCCGTCCGGGGCCAATAGCGGGAAGTATTCCGTGGAAACGGGCTTGCCCAGGTCCGACTCCGGCCCCGGGCGGATGGGCAGTACGACAACGGAGTGTTCCTTCGAGACAAACTGGCCAAGCGTCCAAATGGCGGGCGCCCCAACTTCCTTCGTCCACGTGGTATCGCTCGTGTTTCTCACCGTCGTCCTGCTCGCAAAACCCACAGATTCGGCGCCCTCAAGGCCCAGAGTGAATGGGCACGAGTCCACGATCTCGATTTGCCGAACGATCTCGACATCGAGGGTATTCCCCTGATAGTTGACCAAGGAGACGGACGCCGAGAAAGTCGCCGCTCCCCCGTTCCCCGAAGGCTTCTTCAATTCGTAGCACGCCGTCTGCAACGCGTCGGGCACCAGGTAGTTCTCAAAGACTTGGTCTTCACCTGGGGCAAAGAAGAATCCGTACTTGCCCGCTTCAGGGCAAAGCCATATCCGCTCATCGCCGCCAAAATTGCCCCATATGCCTCCCCGGCCCCCTTTTGTGAAGCCCTTCTCGATCTCGTCGGGGAGAACGTAGGAGTCAGTTTCCCCGTCGATTCCGTCAAATCCCATGCAGAGGACACGGCCTGCAAGGCTTGGCGCCACGACCACGACCCGGCCCTCGCTCCCCTCGAGCAGGGCATGAGTATTTCCTCTTTTCTCAAGCAGGTTGATCAAGTCCGCGACTTTTGTCATTTGTCTTTCCTCCTGCAATTACTGGTCGAGTAGCTCGCCGAAATGCTCCAGACGATTCTTAATGCTGTTTAGGAATCTGGCGGCCGCGACCCCGTCTACTAGCCGGTGATCGCATGAAAGCGTCATTTTCATGACCGAACGCACGGCGAACGCATCCCCGCCGACAACTACGGGCGCCTTCTTGACAGCACCGACAGCAAGAATGGCAGCCTGTGGCGGGTTGATAATTGCCGTGAATGACTCGACGCCGTGCATTCCAAGATTAGAGATGGTAAATGAACCGGGGACATCGTTCACGCGGCCCAGCAAGGCCGCTTCCATTACTTGCTTCGACCTCACGGCGATGTCCTCGAGTGATAGACGATCGGCCCTCTCGATAGCCGGTACAAGGATTCCCTCCTCAACGGCTACAGCTATCCCGAGGTTCACGTCGGGCGCATTGAGTATTCCCTCATTGGTCCACCGCGAATTGAGACCCGGCATCTCGTGAAGCGCGCGAGCGCACGCCCATGAAACGTAATCACTGATGGATATCTTGTTGCGGTCAGGACGGTTAGCGTTTCGTCTTTCACGATCCTCGAGAACGGCGTCCATTTCCACAGACAGCGTGGCGGAGAAATGGGGAATATCGTGCGCGCTCTCCTGCATCATCGCTGCAATAGCGCGTCGCATTTTCGAGACCGGGGTGAGCGTTGGA
Source organism: Candidatus Hydrogenedentota bacterium (assembly GCA_013349485.1). Lineage (GTDB taxonomy): Bacteria > Hydrogenedentota > Hydrogenedentia > Hydrogenedentales > SLHB01 > DUZN01. The sequence goes on from DUZM01000081.1 coordinate 1,606, forward strand.
GGTTTCGCTTCTTCTGAGACTGTAGTCGGCGCGTTCTGTTCAACATAAGCCAGGACGTCTCGCTCGACGATCCTGCCTCCGGGACCGGTCCCGGCGATTACTCGATAGTCAATTCCACGCAGCTTGGCAAGACGCTTCGCAGCAGGAGAAGCCCTGACAAACACCTCTTCCCTAACCTCGGCGCCGGCAGGAATCGGCGCTGCAAGTGGTTCCGATGGCCGCCCCGCCCGGGCACTTGCGGTATCCCGAGCGCTCTGGACGCGATATTCATCGACAAGCTTCCCGATGTCGACCTCTTCTCCCGGCGCCGCAATAACGGCGAGGGGCATGAGAACGGGCACCACGTCGCCTTCAGACGCTAATTGCTTGATGAGAACGCCCGAGTAGAACGACTCGACCTCGACAACGGCCTTCTCACTTTCGACTTCGAGGATTAACTCGCCCTTTTCGACGGAATCTCCTTCTTGTTTGCGCCAAGCGACAAGCGTACCTTCTTCCATGGTTTGCCCTGCTTTGGGCATGATCACTAGGTTGGCCATCTGGTCTCCTCAATCCGTCTTGCCCCGCCTGGCTTCGCGCCCGGAGTGGGCCTAGCCCCCGAACTCGTATGCGGGGATGCCGCGCACGCCCGGCTCCGCGCGAAAGACGCTTCCCGCAAGAGGTAGTTCTCGGAGAGCGGCCTCGTCCAGCGTAACGCGGGCGGTGGTAATGTAGAGTTGCTCTAGATTCGGGCCGCCAAACGCGCAGGAAGTGACCAGTCTGGCCGGAACGTGAATCGACTGCAAGAGTTCGCCGTTCGATGGATTCCAACGCGTTACGCGGCCGCCGAAGCACAAGGCAATCCACAGCATTCCTTCTTCGTCGATTGTCATTCCATCAGGGTGGCCCATCTCTTTGGTGAAAGTGATTGTGGGCCGTCTGTTGGCTATACTGCCCGTCTTTATGTCGTAGTCAAAAGCGGCCACTTGCCACGTGAGCGTGTCAATGTAATACATCGTCGTGTGGTCCAGGCTCCACGCGATCCCGTTTGAGATACCTGTCTTCTCGAGCATACGGCGAACGCTGAGGTCCGTGTCCATACAATAGAGACTTCCTGCGCCAGGGCGCCCTTCGAGCTCCATCGTGCCGGCCCAGAATCTGCCTGCCGGATCGCATTTCCCGTCGTTGAAGCGATTTGTGTCGCGTCCCGGCTCGGGGTCATGCACGATCTCGAGTGCTTGTGTGTCTGGATCAAAACTGGCGAAACCGTGGTACAGGCCAAGCATGAGGCCGCCGGCTTTTCGCGGCACGACCGTGCCAACATACTGGTCCAGATAGAACGTGCGATCCTCGGAGGTCGCTGGGTTGAATATGTGGAGTTGCTTCTCGAGGATGTCCACCCAGTAGAACAACCGCTTTTTCGAATCCCAGATTGCGCCTTCTCCAAGAGTCGCCTGAGCTTCGATAATCAATTCGACGGAGTCGGACATGGCGTCTTCCCTTCGAATTACCGTTCCTTGCCTTCGAGGGCTCCGAGTTCGAAACGTTGCTTGCTAAGCAACAGACTTGTCATGCCGCCGTCGACGTACAGGTTGGCGCCCGTGATGTAGCTGGCGTCGTCGCTGGCCAGAAAGACACATGCATTGGCCACCTCCTCGCATGTCCCCGGCCGCTCCATGGGAATGTTTGAGTTCAGCCAATTGAGCACGTCGTCGGCACTAGGCGCGGCGGCGATCACGTCGTCGAGAATCTGGGTGGCGATCGTCCCTGGGCTCACGACATTGAAGCGGATGTTCCTTGAGGCAAACTCGACCGCGAGCGACTTGGTCAGTCCGACTATTCCCCATTTGGCTGCGTCATATGGCCCCGCCGTAGGCAGACACGCGTGTACATGTACGGTCGAGATATTCACCACCGAGCCGCTGCCCATCTTCAACATTTCGAGTGTTGCATACCGGGAACACAGGTACGTGCCCCGCAGATCGACATTGACGACGCGGTCCCAATCCTCGGGCTCTACGTCCTCGAAATTCTTCATGAAATTCACGCCGGCATTGTTGACCAGCACATCGATACGTCCGTACGTTTCGATAGTCTTGGCGATCATGTTTCTCACGTCAGACTCGACGGACACGTCGCACTGGATGAAAATGCCCTCGCCGCCATCGGCAACGATCGCATCGATCACAGGCTGACCGTTAACCGCCCGCCGTGACGCGCCCACGACTTTCGCGCCCTCTTTGGCAAATACCTGGGCAATCACTTTGCCGATGCCCGCGCCCGAGCCCGTCACAATGGCAACTTTGTCTTCTAATCGCAACGCCTTGCCCATAGCTTGTTCCTTTCAACGTTCTGTTACCTGCAACCAGCGAGTGTGACTAAAAATCCCTGATGTGACCGCAGCTCCAACCACCGTCCACGACTAAGTTGTGACCGTTAATGTATGCCGCCAAATCTGATGATAAGAACAAAGCGGCTTGGGCGATCTCGCCGGCTTCGCCGGGCCTGCCCTGCGGCACGAACGAGAGCAGACGTTCCCGGAATTCCTTGAATCGGGCGTCCTCGCCGTAGAATATCTCCCGAGTATGCTCGGTCACGGTGGATCCCGGCGAGATTGCGTTTACTCGGATGCCGCGGGGGCCGAGCTCGAGCGCCATCGCTTCCGTCATGCGTATGATTGCTGCCTTTGCCGTGACATGGGCTATTTGCAGCCGCAGCGCAACAACGCCGGCTATCGACGCGATGTTTATGATCGACCCGGATCCTTGCTTTATCATCTGTCTTGCCGCTGTTTTCGAACAATAGAACGTGCCATTAACGTCAACATCGATGACATTCGCGAAGATATCCTCCGGATACTCGTCCACCGTAACACGTTCTTCGGGCTTGGCAGGATTGCGTGCCGCGTTGTTCACCAAGACGTCGAGCCGACCGAACTGCTCGACCGCAGCATTCACGAGTGAAAGAGCTTGATCCGGCTTGCTCACGTCGCACGCGTGGAAGAAGGCCCCAGCGCCGAGTTCGTTCGCGACGGCTTTCCCTTTGTCGCATTGGACATCTGATATGACGATGCGGGCGCCATGCTTGGCATACGCCGACGCAATTGCCTTCCCAATTCCTTGCGCCGAACCCGTCACAACCGCGACTTTTCCCTCGAAACTGATATCACAGCTCATTCCCTAAGTGTCCTTTCTCGGGTCTTAGCGTCGCGGCAATATCGGCGTTCCCAGCAATGCCGTACTCTCTCACGCTCGAGCCATGTAAGCGCAAGAACCTTCCCGCGGCTGTTAAGCCACTAATTCCTTGACGGTTTGTTCTATACGTTCTGGCGAGGGCGCCACGAATTGTTCCATAGGGGGCGCGTATGGCACGTGGACCTTCGCGCCTGATAGTCTTACGATGGGCGCATCAAGATAGTCGAATGCCTTCTCAATGACGCGAGTGGCAATCTCGGCGGCAGCGTTACAGGTTTCGTGCGCTTCATCTATGACTAACAGCCGCCTCGTTTTCTGTACGGACCTCACGACGGTCTCCTCATCCAAAGGAACAAGTGTCCGAGGATCGATCACTTCGACTTCTATTCCGTTCTTCGCGAGGGAAGTCGCCGCCGCAAGGGAATACTCGACCATCTGCCCAATAGCAACGATCGACGCGTCTGTGCCGACGCGGCACACATTGGCCTGACCCAATGGAGTAAGAAATTCACCCTCGGGTACGGCCATCTTCTTGCTGAACAGGCTCTTGTGCTCTAGAAAAAGCACGGGGTCGTCACTGCGGATCGACGATTTGAGCAGCCCCTTGAGATCGCGCGCTGAAGACGGCACGACCACTATCAGGCCCGGAACGTGCATGAACATGGGATAGTAGCAACCGGAATGATGCGGACCCGCATTGTTGTATCGACCGATCGCCGCAACAAGCACCAGCGGGCAATGGAACTGCCCACCTGACATGTACCGCACCTTCGCCGCTTGATGGACGACTTGTCCGGCGGCGTCCATCATGAACTCGATGTACATGAGATCGATCACTGGGCGCAGCCCGGCCATGGACGCGCCGATGCCCATACCCGTGAAGGCCAGTTCTGAGATGGGCGTGTCGATGAGGCGCTCCGGCCCGCACTCGTTCCAAAGACCTTTGGTCTGGCCAAAGCACCCGCCACGCTCGCCAATACCTTCGCCGAATACCACCACGTTTGGATCGCGGCGCATTTCCTCCGCGAGGGCTTCCTGGATTGCCTGAATGCCCGTGATCTGCCGGTCGTTATCCGTAAACATGCTCGGTCGCCTCCACTGGCGCACAGAAAGGAGCGTTCCGGCTGAACTCGACGGCGGAGGCGACTTCTTGGCCGGCCTCTTCATCGATTCTGTCAAGCTGTTCAGCGATAGTCGCGCCGTATCTCTCGATCAGGCGCTTCTTGTAGTTAATGATGGGGTCTTTCTGTTTCCAGGCTTCGACTTCTTCCCAGGTCCGATATGTCCCGGCGACCGGCTCTCCCTCATAATGACCGACCGTGCGATAGGTTTGACAGACGAGCAAGCTCGGCCTCGAACCTCCGCGCGCGCGCGCGACCGCTTTCCGTGCGGTGGCATGGACCTCCTCGACGTCGTTCCCGTCAACAGTCTCGGCAGCCATTCCCACGGCCGTGCCGCGCAACGCAATATCTTGTGTCTTGGTAACGCAGGCATAAGGCGTCGACGTTGCGTAAAGGTTGTTTTCGACCACGATCACCAAGGGCAGGTCAAATGCTGCGGCAATGTTCAATGTCTCAAGAAACGCGCCGTGATTCGTGCCGCCGTCGCCAACAAACGACACTGCAATTTGCCCTGTCTTCTTGTACCGTATGGCGAACGCGGCGCCTGCGGCCAACGGCACGCCCCCGGCGACGATGCCGTTCGTGCCAAGGAAATGGCGCGAGGCGTCAAATATGTGCATGCTCCCGCCTCGTCCCAGGTTCGTTCCGTCCCTCTTACCCCAAAGCTCAGCCATAACGGACTTCATGGACAGGCCCCTCGATAGAGCGTGACCGTGTCCCCGATGAGTGCTTGTAACGTAATCGCCCGGCTCAAGGGCGCCGCATACGCCTACGGCAACGGCTTCCTCGCCGATATACGCATGGATAAACCCCGGGATCGAGCCCTCTCGCACATATTGCGCCGCGGCCTCTTCGAACTTGCGGACCCGGGCCATGCTGCGGTAGAAATCGAGTGCCCGGTCTTCATCGACTTCGCAGCCCGCTTCCGCCCGCTCCCCCCGTGTCTTGTCTTGGGCCTTTTTGCGTTTCACACTAGACTCCTTGCGGCAGTATTACGGCCTTCAAATCGTCGCCGTGCGCCTTCAGCATGCGCTCGAATGCCATAACGGACTGTTCGATCGCGTAAACTTTTACCCAGTCGCCGCCCCTGATTCTTCCCTCGGCCAATAAATTGGCCGCACACTCGAAGTCACTGCGAACACCGGCATACGTTCCCAGAATCGATTTCTCCGAGAGCACCACGCGGTAACTGCTGAGCGTGACACCGTCGTCGAAGAGGCCGATCCATCCACAAGCGCCGCCTGGGCGGATCACGTCGAGGGATACGCATTTCGTGCTTGCGGCGCCGACCGCATCAATGCACATGTCGACGCCATCTTGCCGGGAGAACTTCACGCAAGCAGCCACAAGATCCTCTTTGTTCGGGTTCAAAGCTTCCTCGGCCCCAAGGTCTCGTGCGACTTCAAGGCGTGCTTCATTGATGTCCGCAACCAACACGCGTGCGTCTCGCAACGCTCTCAGGCTTTGAAGGGCCATGAGGCCCATAGGCCCTGCGCCGATGACGACCGCCGACGGGTATCTCACATCAGGCATCATATTGATGAGATGAATCCCGCACACTGCCGGCTCGACCAAGGCCGCGAGCACAGGGTCGAGAGCGTGGGGCATGGGATAAACATGGTCAATCGGCGCGGCCACAAATTGCGCGACAGCGCCGGGCCGATGCATGCCGAACACCTGCCGCTCGGCGCAGAGGTGCCTGTCGCCGCGCAAACATGGATAGCATCTCCCGCACGAGACAACAGAATTCACCACGACCCTTTGACCGACCTCGATATCCGCGTCGCCGTCGTTAAGCAATTCAACTGCCCCACAGAACTCATGCCCGAGTATGAGCGGCGGCTTCCGTCGCGGGCTGCGAGATTTGAAACACTCCAGTTCAGAGCCGCAAATCCCGCACGCTTCAACACGGATGAGGGCCTCGCCGCGACCAATCTCAGGTGCCGGGACGTCTTGGACCTCAAGGCATCCCCAGTCCGAATAGACGAAAGCCTTCACCTTGTCTCCTCACGTTCGAGGAAGGCCGCAAAACTCTCATTGGCTCAACTGGTTTGCATAAGCAAGGACCGCAATGGCCACGATCAGTATAGCGACGGCGGCGTACATTTGGCTGCGCGGTTTGCCCGTTACGCCCCGCCACTCGCCGCTGACGAAGCCGACCCCTTGGTTGCCCATGATCTGCATAGCCTGCTGAATCCCAAAGCCTACGGAAGCGCCAAGCACTCCCAATTGTATCATTCCGTTCCCGAGGAAAAGCGAGATTGCCAGGATAAACTGAATGCCAATGATCGCTCCAAGGAACACGTCCCCCCAACACTGGGTCAGCATCCCCCAAGATTTCTTCCTCGTCATGAGATAGGCCGGGTATAGGATATTGACGAGGGCGCCGGCAAACAATGCGGCAGCCCAGACAGAGATGCCGGCGACGATAGGCCCAACGCCACGCGCCTCCATGGCTTCGATAATGGGCCCTTGGCTGTATACAAAGGACAGGGAAATGCCGCACGAAACGACTCCGGCAATGATTGCCATTATGAGTCCGCCAAGAAAACCTCCTGTGGCCTTGCGCCCTGTTTCGTCGGCTTTTTTCAGCATTCGCTCACGGCCGAACCCCGCCAACGCACACACGATGACGCCAGCTAAGATCACGACCACCCCCAAGAGAACCATCAAGCCCGGTTTGGAGATCAGGTCCGGCGCATTCTCAAAGAGCCCCGTGCCTTTGATGATCATGGGAAGCGTAACGCCCGCCACAATCCCGAGGCCGCTCAGAACGGCCCCCGTTAGGGCCGCGCCGATCCGTACGACGCAAATGCCGTACAGCACATTGGCGATTCCCCAGCCGACGGCAAAGAGATTGGAGAGAATCAGCGGCTTGAGTCCCACGTCGCCATATGCGGCAAGTGGTTCGGGTACGGCTGCAAAAACCACCGCCCACGGAATGATGATAAGTCCGACGAGCATTCCGACGAACCAGTAGTGTTCGAACTCAAGCTTCCTCATGAGCTTCATTGGCCACGCCACGCTCCCCGTGCCGAGTCCGGCAATGGCTACCAAAGTGATGCCAATTAGTGTGCTCATTCCGACCTCGCTTTCCATCCAAATGGACTTCTGCGCCTCCGGTGGCTCTGCCCTTTGGAAATATGTTTGGTCGCCCCCTTCTTAGGCGATTGTTTGTGCGCCCTTGCGCGTCGCGGCCGCCTCCGTACTACGAGGGTGCCAGTGCCGACGAACCTGACGCTGGAAGTCACGCATCTGCGGTGCGCCCCTGACTGGCGACGACGCTAATCGAGTTCAACGCAAAGAGTGCCGAGGATTTCCTTGAGAATGTTGTCCTTCGGGTGACCCTCTCCTAAATGTTGGATGAAGCACTCACCGTACTCGGCGCCGATCCGCTCACCGTCCTTCTTCGAGAATTCCCTCATATTGTTTGTGTATGCGTCCCATTTGCTGTGGTGGGCCAACCATTCCCGTTGCGATTCATGACATAGCAGCATTTTCTCCTTCGTGTCTATCACAGAGCTAATGTCAATGCCGAACTGCACGGGAATCGGCCGCCCAAATATGTCCACGAGCCCAAACGCATTCCAGTAGTAGAGGTAAGGAATGCAGTCTGTCAGCTTTGTCGACACGTCACAATCGTATAACGGGATCGGGGCGATAAACGCGGCGTTGCGCACGAGGCGCGAAGTCTCTTCGTGATCAATAAGATAGTCGCTCGGCGCGTGTGTAAAGACAATGAGCGGGTCGACTTCGCGGATGACACGCGTTGCTAACTTGCGATACACGGTACTGTACTCGACCTCCAGGTCGCGACCGCCTGCGTAATGGTAGTGGCCGCCGAGGATCTCGGCGGACGCCTTGGCCTCCTCGAGTCGCTTGGCACGGATCTCTTGTGAGGATAATGCAGGGTGGCCCACCTCGCCACCCGTCATTGTTGCTATATGGATCTCGTATCCGTGCTCGGAAAGCAAGGCAAGCGTTCCCGCGGCCATAAACTCGACATCGTCAGGATGGCAACCAAATGCAAGAACACGATCCATAGATTCATCCTTTTGTTGTCTCTAAACGGCCGCCTGACTCGCAGGTGCGAACCGCGGTCCCTTTTCAGTACTCCAAGTGCAGAACGATCTTGTTGTCAAAGCTGCCTCGTGCGCCTGAACCCACCAAATCGGCCCAGTAGCAGAAGAATGCTCTGTTGCGCGGATACCGGTACCGCTGGATCTCGAGCGGTTGGCCATTGATCCAAGCTTCGATCTTCCTCGCCTTCGAGGGTCTGAGGAACGGAAGCGCCAGAATCACATGCTCGTCGAAGAAAGGCTCGAAGCCTATCATATGCATGAACGGCAGATGGAAACTGGTTTGAATCCACCAGTCTTTTGCCTGGCCCTTTGCCAGCGGATGAAGCGGCCGAGGTCTTTCAGGGGGCAAATCGGTTACGAGCGCTGTTTCGACAACGTCTGAGTTTTCTCCCGTCGCCAAGTCGATCCATGTCTCCTGCTCCTCGTAGAAAGCGTTGTCAATATACGCCCCGCAGAAGTCTGCCAGGGGACCCAGACCGAGCGCGTCGGCCTGCTCCGCCGTCAATGGAAACTCGATTGACTCGTCCTCGGTATTGATGAACAACGGGAAGCGCAATTCTTCTCCCGCCTCAAAACCTGCCGTCCAGCCGGCCTCGACGCCCTCCGCGAGACTACCCTCGCGCACACGCCACCGGCGAAGTTCGGTGGGACGTGACGTCCTGCGGAATGTGATGTCGAGCAAGGCCCCTTCACTGCTCGAACCGGCCAAACTCAGACCTGTCTCATAGAAGTCCCGCTGGGGCTGCTTGGGCACGTCCCGACGAACCGTCGCGCTCACAACAGAACCGCTGCCGGGGGGCAGCAATACCGCTGCGCGCTTCATCTGACCTTGTTCGCCGCGCGTCTTCAGCAAATAGCCGCTTCCAGTCTTCTCAATTGTGCCCGGCACTCCGTAAAGTCTTGGCGCCTTGATGCGTTTGGGGGCAGCTCGTACCTCGATGACCAACACCTGTTGTGCCGGCACGCGAATCGGCACCTGGCTGCCCAAAGAGACATAGGGCCCTTGATTCGTCAGCCGCAACTGCTCCGTAGGATAGAGCTCGACCAACTCACATTTCCCCTCAGCACCGAAACCCAAGTCCGGCCCGAGGGGCACTTCGACCACGCGATCCCAATACTGCGGATTCACGAGGAAGATATACCCGTGCTTGCCCTCGGCGTGACTATAGACTTCGACACCGCCAAAACCCGGATTGTCGCCCACAGTGTACGTCTTCTTCCACAGATCGAAATTGTCTTTGATAAAGCCAGTCCATTTCTTGTAGAAAGCATAGACGCGCTCCTGATTAGTCGGGCTGAGTCGCTCGATCCAAGGGCGAATCTCCGGAATACTTATGTTGGGCGTTACGGCCAGGGTGGACAAGGCGCCGTACTCGTAGTTGCGAATGTCGGGAACTATCGAATTCAGGCCAAAGAAGTACTGGCAGTTCGTGTAGAACCGATAAGGCAGGAAACGCGAGTAGTGCAGCGTCACCATCTGGTCGCGACGTATGTCGTCCAGTATGCGCGACATGTTAAGGCCCTGCCAGGGTTTGTCGACGTAAGCGTCTGTAAGATACATGTTTTGGTTCCACCAGGCGATCTTCGGCAGGAGTTCAATCGATGATCCGGAGTGGGTCCACACCATGGTCTCCGGGGAAACATCGTTGAGCGCCTCGTACACGCGGACGGCGCCTGCAACCTGATGGTACATGCTGTCTTCGCCCGGTGGATGCTGATGATCCTTTGCGAAGCACGGCATGATATACAGAAAATCCATAACGTGGATCTCGAATCCGTACTCTTTCATGTTGGGTATCAACATATTAATATAGTAGTCGACGAAGTCGGGCGCGCCAAAACAATAGCAGTTACCGATCTGGTTGCCGTCGGCGCCTCGCTGAGCCCATTCGGGCCGATCGAGCGATTTGCTATATTCATTGTAATGCGGCCCGAAAACCACGCTAGCGCCGGAGTAGTGTCCCACACGCACGCCGAGGCGTCGCGCGTGCGCTACGATGTCTTTGACAACCTCCGGCTTGGGATCGCCCGGAACCCAGTTGAAAACGCCCGGCCAAAACGTGGAGTACTCCATCCCTAACTTGGGCATCATCGCGATCTCTTGCTTGAGCAAGTCGGTGTTGAAGCTCAGTGTCGGGTGGTCCTTATACGTATACCAGACGTGGCCGCGCTCGACTTGGCAGTAGCGGTCATTGATGGAGCAATTCGTAAACATGGGCCGCTCGAAACGGGGCT
>DUZM01000082.1 GCA_013349485.1 Candidatus Hydrogenedentota bacterium
AGCCTTGCTTGACCAGCTCGAGAGCGCTGAATAGCAGTGCCGCCCGGCGATAACTACCGGGTGACCGCCTGCGCGAACGTGGATACGCTCGCCGCGATGACGTGGGCCGAAGCCAACGTCGGCGACGCCCCGAAGTACGGCCAAACCACCGAACTCCTCACCGTCTGGCGCAAACTCTGGGTCGCGTTTGATATGATGGAGGCGCCGCCGGCGTCGGAGATGTTCGGCGAGGTGCACGGCGTGATCCAGGCCAAGGATGCTACATGGATTTCTGCGACGGGAGACCCCGGTTGGCGCGCCGACTGTCTTGTGGGCGGCGTGCTCGACTTGGACAGCACTTCGGCTGAGGCCGACGTGGATTATGTGCACGATGTTTCCTGGGAACTCCAGTCCAACGGGAGTGCTACCGCCTTTGTCTGGTGGCGGGATCGCTACGAGGAGGACAAGGTCGACAACGACGGCGACGGCCTCATAGACGAGGAGGATGAGGGAACGCATGATATGGACAATGACGACGCCATGGCCGGAGACGATTTCGCCATCGAAACGGACGATGTGAAATGGCGGGACGGACGCAACCCGCCGGATCATGGCGCCATCATCGCCGAACTCAACAACACGTACTTCTCGCCCGCGGCAAACCACAATACCTTCATCATTTGCGAGGAACTGACCGCCGAGAAAGGCAACGAATTCGCTTGGCAAAGAAACACCGGCGACGATATAGGCGCTTACCCCGATTCGTTCGTGGACGGTGATGCGTCTTTCTGAACCGTGTGTGTTGGCTGGGCCTATGACTGCACGGATCGGTACAATTCCAATCATCCGGAGGCCGAGATATATTGCTGGGCCGGGGACAACGACCCAGAGTGCGAAGGGGTCCAATGCGAAGACTCCGGCGGTTTTGGCGGCGTAGTGGAATGGATCCCTGGCGATAGGTGCCTGATCTTCATCGAAACGATTCACGAATGGGGCTATGATGAGGTGGCCGACGTCAGCAGCGTTGTGGCACATGAGATTGGGCATCTACTTGGACTTGAACACGCAAAATACGACGGCTATGACAACTGGACCCCCGGCGAGCATCCGTGGGACGCCCCCGAGTTCCCGACTGCCGCCGATTTCCCCGAATCGGAGAAGGGGATTATGGGCTGGGCGTGCCCATGGAAAGCTGAGGCGACATCGCAAGCATGGGGCAAGGTAGTGCCTGCGCGCCCCCGCAAGTTCACGGAATACGATATTGCAGATATCAGGCAGAACGTTGATCCTCCGTGGCCTCCGTGGGGCCCCTGATTCAGTCGTAGATGATTGCGCAGAGGGTGCGTTTGTGACCATGCTGTTCGGAAGGCGAACCTGGGCCCGGGGCATGGCGTATTGTTCGGAAGTCAAATGATGGCGTCTTGCCGCAGTGCGGAACACAAGTGCAGACCATGGGAGGTCCTTGCAATGCTGAGAAAGTGGTCAATAGTCTTAGTCCTACTTGGTTTTGGAGCGGCTTACGCCGCGGACGAGGATATTCAGCTTGACTTGGAGTTAACCGCCAACAAGTCGACGTATGTTTTCGGCGAACCGATGATGTTGCGGACGCTTATCCGCAATGTGGGAACGGAAACATCGCTAAAGGTGAACACGTCGTGGGCGGGCCCAGGCTCTGGCGACTGGGGGTTTTCCTTTCTTGTCGCGAAGGATGACGGCGAGTTCCATAATTTCCTAGGCGCCCTGCCCTTTGGCGTGGCGACCCCGCCGAGGCAGTTCGAGACCTACGGTGACGACCAGTGTCTGTCCGGGCGGTATCTCACGCCCAATGAGCCCGTAAGAAGAACGGACATCTTCTTCGTGAGTCCGCCGGGCAGTTACAGGCTCAAAGCGCAGCTTAAGGAGGACGGCGGACGGACGTGGCAGTCGCAGGAACTCTCGTTGGACGTCATTCCTGTGGCTGGAAACGACAGCATCACGAAGGTCCTCGATGCCGAACGCGTAGGCGCTTTGGGGTGGACCATTTGCATTTCCTATCACCACCTGGGCGGGACGGGTTCGGGCACATGGAGCCACTTTCTGCCTGACAGCGATCCCGATCTGTTTTGCGTCCGTGTTCTCGAAGGATGTCCGGATAGCGTGTTTTGCGAGTATCTTCGGTTCGTGCTGGCAAGGCGGGCGCTATACGAATGTACGTTTCTCCGGCGCCAACACAACCGCGCCATTGGGCGTGAGATCGACTACATAACGCCCGTCGAGACATTCTTGCGCGACTATCCTGACTCGTGGCTTATCCCTTGCCTCATCACGGACTTCACGTGGATCGACCTTAATCAGCCGGGCAACGACCCAAACGACACCGCTTCATTCTTGGCGCCGTACCTCGATAAAGAAGGCGAACCGGAAGAAGCCCGCTTTGTGCAAGTGAGGAAAGCCATCGACAAACGCCTCGCCCGGCAAGCGCCTTAGCCGGAACCGCGCGATGTTGCACGTCCGCCCGACGGCCCGCCGCCGCAACACTTGTTCGGGACGTTTACTGGTCAGGCGACAGACGTGTCGTTCGATGAACTCATCCATCAGGGCCAAGACTGGCGGCCATTTAATCAACTGTCCGGCGCTTTGCTGGATCCGGATAAGGATGACGCGTTTCCTGAAGCCTTCGAGATATATGCCAGCACTATCCTCAGCGTCGCCGTCACCGAGGGAAACATGGCGCAACACTGGCAGCTTGGCGATTGGTATAGTATCGCCACGGATGATGTCGATCCGGGTGGGTCGTTGCCGCAGCCGCCGACATCGGTGTTGGTGAGCGCGTTTCAGGAGTGCTTCGTGAATGTGGTTTTTGACACCGGCGAAGAGACCACGGATTGCACGTTCGTCCGGAACCTGGAAGGACCTGAGGCCCACGGCGCGGAGTACCGGGGCGCCATAATCGAGGAACCGGCCTATTGGACGGCGTATATTCAAACGGCATACGAGCCAAATTATCCTTTCGATGGCGACCCGGACGATGAAGAGAGTCCGGCCGGCGATAGCACCAAGGAGCCCGGGGTGGAATACGGATATGTTTACTGGGAAGTTGTACGCGATCGGGGCTGGCCGACCTCCGTAACGGCCGATGTTGTGGCGCATGAGATAGGGCACCACTTTGGACTGGACGACCTCTATGACCAAAGCGACAAGAAGTATATTATGTATTATAAAACCACCGAAGAATGTGAGGGGAAGTTCAAGCCGGCCAGCAAAGCTTCGATAAGGGGCGTATCCTATCCATAAGCAGTGGTCTGATGGGCATAGACGATGAGTCCATGTTGCAGATTGGGCTCAAACAACGGAAGACCTGTGCAGAGCTTGGGAGATAAGGTTATGCGAACGATAACATCCACTCAACGAGCCCAGATTAGAGCCTTGTTGATGGCGGCCGCCGCTTTTTGTGCGTGCAGCGCATTCGTCTATTGCCCGGCGTACAGTGAGCTTACTCCCGCCGATCAGCTTGAGATGGAGATGACGTTAACTACGCCTCGATGCCGCATTCAGGCATTTGAGCCCCTTGTTCTGGACATCAACATCCGAAACGTGTCCGACGCAGAAGCGCGACTCCGCGGCCCTGTATGTACCTGGGGACCTCATTTCCGGGTCCACATCTCTCCTGCTGAAGGGGAAGCGTATAAGTACGAATTCCCGAGGTTCGGCCAGTTGTGCGGGCCGCCATCGCCACCGGTTCCGCTGGGTCCGCAAAGCGTCTTCGCCTACAGGCAAATCCTGTTGCGTTGCGCCGATGGACCCGAAACCTACGCGTTTGCCCTGCCGGGTGAGTACAAGGTGGGAGTACGTTACGAGCCGCGTACCGGGGCGGTGTTTGAAGCCGCGCCGCTGGTTGTCACCGTCGTCGAGCCGGAGGGCCGCGAGGCGGAAGCGCTCGAGTTGTGGAAACAAGGTAAGTTTTGGTTCTTGGGCGTTACGCGGCCGAGGCCTGAGCGTGAGAGACTGCGCACCGAGTACGGCGACACGGTTTACGGCCAGTACGCGCGGTTCCTGTTGGCGCATCATCAGGCGATACGGCGCCCTGAGTCAAAACCGGAAGGATGGACAGAAAGCGAGTATTTGCGCTATCCATTCGCGGAATCAGCTCGACGGTTGCTTGCCTTGCTGCAAGACGCGCCTGATTTCCCCCTTGCCGATCAGTGCATGCTTGACCTCGCCAGCGCCTATCGCTACAGCCATAGGCGGCAAGAAGCAGTCGCAGTGCTCGGGGAACTTCTCCAAGACTTTCCGACCAGCCCGACCATTCCCGAGGCCCAAGCCTTGCTTGACCAGCTCGAGAGCGCTGAATAGCAGTGCCGCCCGGCGATAACTACCGGGTGACCGCCTGCGCGAACGTGGATACGCTCGCCGCGATGACCTGGGCACAGGCCAATGCGGGCGGCGCGCCGAAGTACGGCCAAACGACCGAACTCCTCACCGTCTGGCGGAAACTGCACGTCGAATGCGACTCGATGGGCGCACCGGGCGGCCCGCCCCCGCCACAGGATCTGTTCGGGACGCTGACCGGCGTCAACGATTACCTTTATGACCAGATATTGTTTGACCACGATGCAAACTGGCTTCCGTTCATGCAATTAGTCGGCTCTGAGGTCGATCCAAATATTGCGGACGGCGAGAATGAGGCGTTCGTGGTCACAGAAACGGCCAACAGACGCGTGATTTCCCGGTGTCGGCGCATCTTGATGAGGCCAAGGCCGTCTACGAGATCCTTCCGGGTTGGCGGTGCGACATTTCTGTTGTGCGTTGTTTCGGCGATCTGCCTGCGGAAGCCCAAGGTTACGTTCTGCGCATCGAGCAACTGCTGGGGTTGCGGGTGGGCTGGGTGTCGGTCGGCCCGCACCGGGAGGCGGCCTTTAGGCGCAACGGCGTACCCTCCGGGCCGTGCATTGCGGCGGCCCAATGAGCGCTTGGTTTATCGAGGTGCAACGCAGGGATCCCTGGACTGCGCTTCGATTTGAGTGTATACTCCTTTTCTTTATGGCACTTCCGTTTCTGGTTGTGCTTCTTGCCATTGGGGACGCTGACGCGCCGGTACTTCCACAAAACGGGGAAAGGAACAGACATTGACGAAGCACGGGCAAGCGACACAGAACCTTGCGTTGTTGGGCGGCGAGCCGATTGTGAAGGAGCCATTGGCGATTCCGCCATTTCCGCCGCGGCGCGAGGAAATTGGCGAACGGCTCAAGGAATTATACCTTGGGGGCAACTGGTCTTTTAGCGGCACTGCGGAACTCGAGTTTGCGCGCGCGTTCGCCGCGTATCACGACGCCAAACACGGGGTTTTCATGGCCAACGGGTCGGTCACGCTGGAGGCGGCGCTCGCGGCTCACGGCATCGGCGCGGGCGACGAGGTAATCGTGCCGGCGTTGACGTGGATTGCAACGGCCGCGTCGGCGCTTCATTTGGGGGCTACCCCTGTATTTGTGGACATCGAGCCGGACACCCTTTGCCTGGATCCGGGCGGCTTCGAGGCGGCGGTCACGGCGCGGACGCGGGCCGTCATTCCCGTGCACCTCTATGGTTCGATGGCGGATTTGGACGTCATTCTAGCGGTCGCGGCGAAGCACCAGGTGGTCGTGATCGAGGATTGCGCGCATGCACACGGGGGGAAATGGAATGGTCGCGGCGTGGGAAGCTGGGGGCACGTGGGCTCGTTCAGTTTCCAACAGAGCAAGCCGATGACAAGCGGCGAGGGCGGAATCTGCATCACGAATGACGATGAAATTGCCGATCGCTTGCATCGGGTACGGAACTGCGGGCGGGCCATGCCCGGACGACCTGAGAGCCCGCCGCCCGAAGGCCTTCTTTGCCATAACTTTCGCGGGACCGAGTTTCAGGCGCTTATTCTCCATGGCCAACTCGACGGGATGGACGCGTTGCTCGCGAGGTACAACGAGAACGCGGCGCGACTTGAGCGGCGCCTGGCTGCCGTTGCCGGCCTGCGCGTGCAGGCCAGAGGACGGCGTGCGGGGCCCCAGAGCTACTATTGCTGGGCCGTTATCCTCGAGGGTCGGCTCGAGGCCGTGCCCGTCGAGCGCTTCATCGAGGCGCTAGCGGCCGAAGGAGCGCCGTGTTTTGGCGTGACGTACGGGCCGGTGTATGCGTCGCCGTTGTGGAACGTCCCGGAGCGGGGCTATCGGATCGCACACGGGGGCTGCCCCGTTGCAGAAGGTATCGGCACGAAGCACACCTTGACGGCGTGGCATCCTTTCCTTGGCGCGACGCGAGAAACCATCGACCTCATCGGCGACGCACTGGCCAAGGTTGCCAACAACGCCGAGGCGCTTGTATGACGGCGCCAACGCGGCGTTTGCCTACCGACTGCTGCGGAACGGCTACGCATTTGCGCGCGTGGCCCGGCAGCGTGGTATCATTGGTGTTCGTCGCCGGGCTGTGGGGTTGTCAGGAGAGAGAACGCGATGGTGGGTTACTTTGCTTTTATGGCGCTGGTGATCGTGTCGCTTGTGCTGTGGGGCGTTGTGGGGTTGCGGGATGACGGGGGGAAGGGCGGCGAGGGGGGCCGGGCTGACGCGGAGGTCGCCGATCGGGAATCGCAGCGAAAGGAATGAGCATGCTGAAGTTTTCGCCGTGTATCGAGCTGTTTTGGCCGGAACTTGATTTTGTGGGGCGGATCGAGAAGGTGGCCGGGGCGGGTTTCGGGGCGTACGAGTTCTGGGGTTGGTGGGACAAGGATCTCGATGCGGTGGAGCGCGCTACGAAGGATGCCGGGTTGGCGGTGGCGGTGTGTTGCGTGAAGACGTGTTTTATGGCCGACGTGCCGTCTATTTTGAGCGCTGGGGGCGCGGCGTGTTTTGTCGAAGCGGTGCAGGATTGTTTTGCGGTGCGGGATCGGCTTGGTTGTAAGAGGTTTATCGTGACCACTGGGAACGAACTGGACGGCGTGGCGCGCGCGGCGCAACGCGCGGCGTGCGTTCAGGCGCTGAAGACGGCGGCGCCGATGGTCGAGGATGCGGGGATAACGTTGGTGCTCGAACCGCTAAACGTACTCGTAGACCATGCGGGGTACTTTCTGAGTCGTTCCGCGGAGGCGTTCGATATCGTCGAGGAAGTGGGGAGTCCGGCGGTGAAGGTGCTTTTTGACATTTATCACCAGCAGATCACCGAGGGGAACTTGACGCCGAGTATTTGCGGCAACATCGGCAAGATCGGGCATTTCCACGTTGCCAACCATCCGGGGCGACACGAACCGATGCTGGGCGAGATAAACTACGAGCACGTATTCAAGCGGATCGCCACGCTGCGGTATGACGGGTATATCGGGCTCGAGTTCGCTCCGAGCGACCCTGGAAGAACCGAGGAGATTCTAGGCGGCGTGCAGGCGCTGGCCCGATAGGCGGCGCTCGGGCGTGGAAACGCTAGAGGTCTCTTGGCAGCACGCCGAACCCGATGTTTCGCGTTCCAGGCACAAGATTTTCGGCTACGTTTGTCCGCCGACCTTGTCTAAAACAGCGCCGCCGGTGGACATGACATGGTCTACCACGCTGAGGAACAGATTGATGATGTCGAGGACCTGCTCGATGTAGACGGCGCGAGCGGGCTTGCCTTTGGAAACGACGCGGATGTGCATGAGCACCCCTCCCTGTTGTCTTTTGAGACACCGAAATAGTATTGGGGCAGACTATACGCGCCTGCGCATTATCCGGTTACGCACAACTCAACTGCGCGCAATTGGAATTATCGCAACAAGCAGAGGTTATTGACGCTACCCTGTGCCCCGTAAGCCGGACTCACGTTCCGGTGTCGGCCCAAAGGCACACCAATCACTTGCCCCTGCTTGACGAATAGCCCGCCCCGTCGTTTTTTGTCTTACGGCGGCCCCATTATGGACACACAGCCTATCCGCGCGAACCCAATAGGTGCCGAACCACAGCGCGTCAGGTTGCGGTGCTGTCCTTGCTCAAGTCGTAACCGAAAACACTTGTGGTGTTTGTGACGAGGTCAACGATGGCCAGTGCCAAGTCAAGGAACGACCACTCGTTAGCTGCGCGCTTGACGGTGATTTTGCGAATGTGCATTGTCTCTCCTCCGGTAATTGTTGGCGCGTCGCCGCCCGTTCCCCGTTTGTGCCGCCAGCGGAACGATCCCTCTGTCCGGACCGAGCATAAACGGAACTAATCCGGCAGGCATTGCGCCGTTTCCGCGAAACTAGATGCTACAGTTGTGTGCCCCGCCGCACCGGCGTTTATATATGGCCGAGTCGGCTAGGGAACACGGTGATTCAGGTCGTAGTCGAGTCCTTCAACGACTTGCCGAACACCGAATCGATGCTCAGGAGCGCCTGGAGCGCATCGACAAAGTCCTGAGCGGGTGTTGAGGAATCCTCTTGTGCGCGCTTGACGGTCATCTTACGAATGTGCATTGCTTCTCCCTCCTAGTTGTCAACTATTAACCACCAACTACATACAATACAATCGAGCGTCAGTTTCGTTACTGTCGCGTGTTGGGCCGATTATACAAGAGCGTTTTGGAAAATGCAAGTGCTTTATGAGCGGGGCAAAACGGGTTTTTATCGAAAGCGATCATGGGAATACGAATTGTGTGTAATACGCCAAGAGGGGATGATTTGATCGGTTAGCCGAACCTTGAAAGCCTTGGAAGGAGTTTGTTATTGACGTTTATAGTATTTTTGGTGGATTGGCTGGCTTTCGATGCTTTCGGCAAGTGGCTCGGGGGTACGCCTACCATGCTGGGCCGTCTCGGCCCTGCACGCGGCAAGAGGGCGAACGGCCCGTGGTTTCGGGACGGGACTGCCGCTGGGGTGGTTCGCGAGGCGTTTATCGTTAGCGGCGGCGGAATGGAGTCGAGGTTTTCTTTGAATCGAGTGACAAGAAGACGCTATGATATGCGGCATGGGAAAGCACACCGTTCGTTTCAGATGTCATAGTTGTGGGCATTGTTGTACGGATGTTGTGTGTCTGCCGACGCCGAAGGATGTGATACGGATCGCGCGCGCGACGGGTCTGCACCCGAAGAAGTTTCTCGAGTTTCTGACGCCGGACGAGATCTCGGAGGTGTCGGCGTCGGATCCGACGTGGCTCGAGTGCGACGGGCAACGGTATATTATGGCGCTACGTCGCGGGAAGAAGGGTTGTGTCTTCCTAAAGAAGAAGTCGCGGCGGTGCTCGATATATGAACATCGGCCGATCCTTTGCCGGTTGTACCCGCTCAGGATTCAGGAAGATCGTAAGGGGAAGTTCAAGGGGTTTACATTGCACAAGAGTGTCGGGTGCCCGCGCTACCGCGACGGGGTAGTTGAGGCGGCGCCGCTGCGGAAACTGTATATCGAGGATTGCGCACATTCCGATGACTATAACGACCTTGTCGAGGCGTTTAACCGAGATCGGGATCCGGCCAAGAAACCGAAACACTTTGTTAAGCTCTTCGTCAAGAAGATCTGAGGCGAGGTCCCGTTGGTCCCTTTGTTGGCCCGACTTGTCTAAGTTGTCTTGCTGCCGAGGTTTGGAGCATGGACCGGGCGTTTCACCGTTGACTTTATGCGGGGCGAGATGGTATATTTGAGGTCCAGTTTGGGGAGTCAAGCGGCAGTCGTTGGAATCGAGGGAGGCGAACACATTGGCGTTGACCGTTCTTGAGCCTCCGCCTTGCGTTCCGGGCAGCGATCCAAGTAGGCTGTTCGTGCTGGGAGGCGGGAGCGCATGAGGAAGTGGACCGTCATGCTTATCCCCCACGACCGGGGGACGACGCGCTCGCTTAATCTGCACGCTCTTCAGCTTTGGGTCGTGGCCGCGCTTTTTGTGGGCCTGTCTTTCATGGCAGCGTTTCTGTTCCGTCGGCACCAGATTCTGTCGCGACGCGTTGCCGATCTGCGCACCCTGAACCTTCACCTCGAGGAAAGGCTTGGGGCGAGGTTGGCGTCGGATGTATTCGCGCCGAAGGACGGCTCCGACGAGGCGGCGGCTGAAGTCGAGCAAATGCGGGCCGATTTCGAGACGAGCAAAGACGTTATGGCCGCTGAGCTGACAAGGGTCTACGACCTCGAGAACGAAGTGCGGCAGGTCTACGGTTTGCCGCCGCGCGTTCCGCCGGCAGAGCTCGGCTTGGGGGGCGGCGGCAAAGGGGGGCCGCCGGGGGAACTCGATAGTGCACCGGACTCGGCACGGGAGGTGGGGTCGCCCGCGCACGCCATCTACGGTCTCTGGCGGCCTTCGGCGGATTTGATTATCAAGGAGGCGCGAATCCGTGCCGGGAGTCTGACGGAACTGTTGGCGGCGATGGAAGTCCGGCGGGAGGGGCTCGAACGGACGCCGTCCATTTGGCCGATTAACCATCCGGAGCGGCGGATCACGTCGCCCTTTGGCCGTCGGCGCGACCCGTTTAACCGGGCGAAGTGGGACTCTCACAACGGGACGGATATCGGAGCGCCGTACGGCTCGTCGGTGATGGCGACGGCAAAGGGAGAAGTTGTGTCGTCGCGATGGGAAAGTTATTACGGGAATATCGTCAAGATAGACCACGGCAACGGGATCGAGACCTGGTATGCTCACTTATCCAAGCGGTTAGTGCGGGAGGGCGAGCGTGTGGAACGCGGCCATGTTGTTGGCAAGTTGGGGGGTTCGGGACGCGTCACGGGCCCGCACCTGCACTACGAAGTCCGCGTGAATGGCAAACCGGTAGACGTGGAAGAAAGGTATCTCGGGAACTAAGGCATGCCCGATTTGAGCAAGAAGAAAACGTATAGCGAGACGAAGGTTGTTACCATTATCGGTTCGGGTACCACGTTTACAGGCGAGATCAAGTCCCAAGGAACGATACGGATTGAAGGCGTGGTGCACGGCCACGTCCAGAGCGACGACACCATAGTGGTGCAGGAATCCGGCCGTGTCAAGGCCGACCTGGTTGCCGGTCAGGTCATT
Organism: Candidatus Hydrogenedentota bacterium; assembly: GCA_013349485.1. Taxonomy (GTDB): domain Bacteria; phylum Hydrogenedentota; class Hydrogenedentia; order Hydrogenedentales; family SLHB01; genus DUZN01. The sequence continues at coordinate 10,917 of DUZM01000082.1, forward strand.
ATCGGCGGTCAAGTCGAGGGAAACGTTTTCGCCCATGACCGACTTGAGGTCAATGCGAGCGCGAAACTGGTCGGGGACATTGCGGCGCCCCGAATCAGCATTGCCGAAGGCGTGCTCTTCGAAGGCAAATGCACGATGAAGGCGCCCGGCGAACTGAAACCGCCCGCCAAGGCCGCCGTGCCTGCGCCGAGTTCGAGTGGTTCCGGTTAGGGGCGGCCCTAATCGATAGTGTCCGGCACGGCATACGCTTCATCCATTTCATACGGAAGTCGGCGCACACGGGCCCCTTGCTTGTCGGCGAAGTAGAGGCGCGATTCCGAGGGGCGACGCGCGTGGCCGTCGGCCCACAGGGCGTAGAACCCGGGTTGGGCGTTGAGGGGTCTGCGCACGTAGGTGTGATTAAATGGGCTTTCCCGGGTAAGCTGGCGGATTTTGCTCCACGATTGGCCGCGGTCATCGCTGACCCAGACAGCGATTTCGCCGCCGGGATTGTACGGTTGCGGCCCGGTTTCCGTGGGGGCGATCACCCGCCAGACGCCTTTTGCTTCGACATAGAGGCTTCCCATGTCGTAATTGCTGTCGGATGTTGTGATTGCGTGGAGCCGCCATTCCGCGCCCGTCCAGCGGGCGATTCGCCATGCGCGCGGGCCGTGCGCCGGTCCTGGTTCCCACGAGCGCGCCGTGACGTGAAGAATAATCGGGTTGCCATTGGGGTCGTAGTTGAGGTCTTTCATATACGCGAGCAGTCCCTGGGACTCGTAATCGATCACTAGGGCGGGATTGTGGGGGGTGGTAAGCGGCAGGGCTACGGGCGCGCCCGATACCGTACGCCAACTCGCGCCCATGTCAGGAGTCTCGACGTAATAGAGGTTGGTCCGCCAATTCAGCCCATGGCGTTTGGCGTCGCCTGCAAAGGCCTTGGGATGGTAGTTGAAGGCCGTGCCGACCTTGCCGTTGCAAGGCCAACTCACCTGATAATGGCCTTCATCGACAGAGGCGAGACGGGACCGTTCCGACCACGTCACGCCGTCGGCACTGCGCTGCCAGCACAGGCATCGGCCGCCTTCGTAACGGGTGTGGAGAAACAGGAATCCTTTGCCGGGGATGTGCCACGGCTGCGGATACGAGAAATTGGTTTCGTGGACGAGTTCGAAGGCGTCGATCTGGTAGGGCCGTTTGCTTTTGAGGATGTACGATGGCCGCGCCGTGCCGTGCGAACTCGCAAAC
>DUZM01000083.1 GCA_013349485.1 Candidatus Hydrogenedentota bacterium
CGCGGGGCCGACGCGGCGCTCGTCTCGCTCGCGTTTCGGCGTCTGCCGCGGCGTCTTTCGGCTCGATGATGACACTGCGGAACAGCGAATTGCCGAGGCTGAACGTGCGAACGTCCGGGTCATCCTGAAGCGCCATGTGGATTATGCGCCGTTCCTGCGGATTGAGGGGTTTGACGCGCATGTTTCGGCCGCTCTCCTTTGCGCGCCGCGCCAGCCGTCGGGCCATTTCCTCTAGGGCGTTGCGACGCCGATCCACATAGCCCTCGACGTCGACGATTACCCTTCGGGCGGCGCCTTCGTCGCCGGTTTGGCACATCCGGTTGACCAGATACTGCATCGCGTTTAAGTTTCGGCCTTTGCGCCCGATAAGGATGGCCGAGTCGGAGGACTCGACCTTGAGGTACGCGGCGCCTTCGTCCGTCAAGGTACAATCCACCGTGGCTTCGATGCCCATCAGGCGGATGATCTCTTCGAGCAGGGGGGCCGCTTCCGGGCCTTTCTCGTCTGGAAGACCCTCGGCGACGACCCGGACTTTCACTTCCCGTGCACCGATGCCGAAAAGACCTTTGCTGCCTTCGTCGAGTATTTCCACGTCGACCTCATGGCGCTCTGCGCCCAACTTCTCGAGTGCTTCTTGAATGGCCTCTTCGCGAGTTTTTGCAGTGACCTCAATTGATCTCATGCCCGAGATCCTCCTCTGGTTACGCTTTCTTGCGGCGCCGTTGCTTGGCGTCTGCGCTTGCGGTTCGCGTTTGGTGTTTCTTCTTTCGAATTTCCTTTTTAATCTCGCGCTGGTGGGCTCGGACTACGTCGTAGAAGTGCTTGCGTTTGCGCGAGGGTTTCTTGGGCTTGGTTTTCATCTCGCCGGGCCGCACGAACTTCTGCTGCACCATGCCCAGGACGGTGCTCGTCAGAATGTAGAGGCTGAGGCCGGCCGCCATGTTGTAGCAAATGAACGAAAAGAAAACGGGCATAAACGTCATCATCATCTTTTGCTGGGGATTCTGGGCCGGCCCCGACGAGGGCATGATCTTCTGGTGCAGCACCATGGCAACCCCCATAAGAATGGGCAACAGGTTCAGATACTCGAACATATTGAGCAACGGAAGCCCTTGCATCCACGGCATATACAAGAGCCTGTCCGGCTGCGACAGGTCGCTTATCCACCAGATGAACGGCGCTTTACGCAGCTCGAACGTTGTCGCATACATGCGGAACATGGCGAAGAACACGGGCATCTGCAGCAGCATCGGGAAACAGCCCCCCAGCGGGTTGACGCCCCGTTCGCGATACAGCTCCATCATTTTTTTGTTCATTTCCTGGGGCGTCTCTTGGTACTTCTTACGGATCTCCTCCATTTCCGGTTGCAGCAACTGCATCTTCTTCATGCTGCGCATGCTCTTGAGCGTGAGCGGATACATCGCCGCGCGCACCAGAATGGTCAACAGAATGATACCCACTCCGTAGTTCGGGATGATCGCGTAGAAGAAATTGAGAATGCGCAGCAGCAGTTTCGAGAACCAGTCCAGCCAAGCCCACGTGTTCGACTGGTAGAAGCGAAAGGCCGCGGGCAATGTGGGCCAGGCCGCAGCAAGATAGTCGCGCTGGCTGGGGCCGAGGTAGACTTGGAACTCGTTTGTGAGCGTCTGGCCGGGGTCCAAGTGCGCGCTGGGCACGTCCAAACTCAGCCGGAATCGGTCGCCATTCCCGACGGCCCTAGCCCGGGGCGTCTCGAACTCGACAGGTTTCATGGCGACGACGAAATAGGCGCTTTTCACCCCCACCCACTCAGGGGCACGAATCACTTCCGCACCCACCTCGCCGTGATCCGAAGAACCCAGTTTCCGCGTCTCGAGGCTGCCGTATTCGTCGTTCTGGAGCCAGATAAGCAGTTGCCGGATCATCCGGTTGTTTTCGTCGCCCGAACGGACGTTGGGCGCCCAGCCAAGCGAATAGGCCGGGGTGTCGTCCAACCCTAGCCGTATCGGCCGCCCCGCCAAGTTCTCATAATCGACGCGCACGCGCAATGCGTAAGATGCTTCGTCCAGGGTGTAGGTTTTCCGGATTGTGGCCACGTCCGGCACAGTCAGGCTGAAGGCGACGGAGGCGTCCGTAAACGTATCGACCTGGAACCGCCGGTTGTCGAGGGCGTCCCCGAGTGCCGGCTCCGAGAACGTCAGCCCGAAGGGATACTCGGCCTCGCTGTCAGGGCCGTCCTTGGCGTCGGGGACGAGCTGCTGTTCGTCTTCGCCGTGCATATGCAACTTGGCCGTACCGTTTTTGAGTCGAGCGCCGATCCGCGTAAACACGAGTCGGAGGTCGTCATTCTCGAGCGTCACCTCGTCCATAGCGGGGTCTTCGTCATCGGGAATGGGGGGCAGCGCGGCCCACTGCCCTTGGGGTTCGCCCGGGCCGGGGGCAGCCGGGGGTGAAACGCCCGGTTGCGCGTCGGGCGTCTGGAGCGGGATGACGTCGGCTGACTCGGCAGGCGCCTCGGGGGGAACGGTTCGAGGCCGAAGGAAGGCGTTGAACCAGAACATGAACAACAACATGATCAGGATGATGCCGATGAGTTCCCGGGGCATCATCTTCTTGTTGCGGTCGTCATCCCACATCTTGGTCTTTCAAGAAGTCGGACGGGCCTCTCAGGTGGGAAGTGCGCTAGGGCACAGGATCGTATCCGCCTTTGCACAGCGGTTGACAACGGACGATTCGCCACAAGCTGAACGCCACGCCCCGCAGGCATCCGTGCCGCCGAATCGCTTCGAGGGCGTAATGCGAGCAGGTGGGCATGAAGCGGCAGTTGGCACCAAGCATCGGCGAGACCCAACGCTGGTACACCCGGATGACCGCCACCAACACGCTACTCACGTAACCCAGCTCCTTGCCGAAACAGGCGCTTCATCGCGGCTTCACACTGGTGATAGCTCAGTTTGGCCGCCGACGGCCGCGCGACAACCACCAGGTGAGCATCGTCAGCGAACTCGTTGCGGTGCGTTCGGTACGCCTCGCGGAGATATCGTTTAACCCGGTTGCGCACAACGGCGCCGCCGATCTTGCGCGATACGGCGCACCCGAACTTTCGTCCCTGGCCTTCCCGCCGGACCACGTAGCCGATGAAGTCGCGCCCGACACGCTTTGCCCCTCTCGCATAGGCTTCGGCGAAATCGCGTTTACGGGTGAGACGCTCATGTCGTGGAAATTTATGTTGGCCCGGCACAACAGCCCCATCCTTACTTCTCCGGTTAACTCTCAGACACTCAAGTGCTTACGGCCCTTGCGCCGCCGCCGCTTTATTACGTTTCGGCCTCCCACGGTGCCCATGCGCACCAGGAAACCATGGTTCCGTTTTCGTTTCGTATTCGACGGCTGAAACGTTCTTTTCACCCTTTTCTCCTTGCGGCTGTGGCCAATATGCCGAGCCAAAGGTCGGCAACCGGCCTGATTAATAGACCACAGGCGCGACTAACGAGCCCCGGCCCCGGAAAACAGTGTTGGGCAGAAGCGGGGCCGCCTATTTGGAGGATTCATCGCGCCTAACTAATTGCGCTCCATAGACATAAACCGGCGTTTTCCAGCCTGAAATCGGGTATATGCCGACGGCCGAGGCCAGATCCGGGCTCGACGGGCCGGCGTTTTTCCTTGCCTTGTCCCCGGAGTATAAAGCATGCTCGCCGGAAGTGTCAAATCAAACGCCTGCGTCTTGTATCACAGTTGACTTGGGCGGATGGGATTGGCTAAAATCATGGCGTTGGGGCGGCATAGCCAAATTGGTAAGGCAGAGGCTTGCAAAGCCTTGTACTCCCGGTTCGAGTCCGGGTGCCGCCTCCATTTTTTTGTGCGTCGGCATACGTCGCCAAAACGTTAGGCAGTACGAGCCATTTGGCACGGACTGCTGAGTGCAATGCGCTGGACGGCACGTTGCGCAGTAGGGGCTTTTCTTACGCGCGTGGATTCATGTATAGTTTTATGTGGGGGGCGCTGGACGGTAGGCGGCGTTGGGCGAGTGGTGGAATGGCATACACGGCGGACTTAAAATCCGCTGCCCTCGCGGGCTTGAGGGTTCAAGTCCCTCCTCGCCCACCATTTTATGCCTTGGCCGGACGCCCCGGTTGGCGGGGTAACGGCTCACGTGTCGTTGGATGACATAAGACTCCCCCCGCGACCGTAGGGCCCGACAAGCCCCGTGTCGTCAGGAGCTTCCGTATCGTGGCAAGTATACTCGTTGTCGAGGACGAGGCGTCGACAGCGGAGTCGGTCGTTGGGTATCTCCGCGCCGCAGGGCATACGTGCATGATCGAGACCTCGGGGGAATGTGTCATTGAGTCGCTGAAGCGCGACCCGTACGATCTGGTGGTGCTTGACGTGATGCTCCCGGGGGTGTCGGGTTTCGAGGTGTGCCGCCGAATCCGCAGGGACACCGAGCTATATACGATACCCGTACTTATGCTGTCGGCCATGCGCAACGAGGAAGAGGTGCGCCATGGGCTGGCGCAAGGGGCGGACGACTACCTGGTGAAGCCGTTTGATTCGGCGACGTTGATTCGAAAGGTCGATGCCCTCTTGCAGTCGGTTGTCCCGAACGGAACTACAGACCCACTTACCGAACTGCCGGGCGCCCACGCGATCAAGCGCGAGGTGCAGCGACGCGTTTCGCGGCGAGACCCCTTTTGTGTCGCTTACGTCGAATTGCTCCATTTGCGCGAGTTCGGGCGGAACGCCGGACGCGAGGGACGCGAGAGGGCGATTCGTCGACTGGGACGCTTGCTCCGTCAGTGCGGCGAGCGGTTCGGCCCGGAAGCCTTTCAAGTGGGCCATATGGGAGGGGGATACTTCACGTGTCTGCTTCCCGCTGAACAGGCAAGAACGTTCTGCGAGTACGTTCGAAAGGCATGGGCCAATCAGCTTGCGTCTTTGTACGCCCGCGTCGGGCAAGAGAAACTATACGAGGAGACCGCAGCCGGGACGGCGAACGGCGATGGGCCGTTGCCGCTGGATATCCTTTGTTGCGGGACGGTCACCGGCCCCGGCAGGTCGCACACACCGCACGAGTTGTTCGAGATCGTCGCGCATCTGCGCCACAAGGCCCTCGAGTCCGGGGCCGGGGGCGTGTACTTCGACCAGCGGACTTGACGGCCACGTGGATTGGGCCCACGCCGGTTCCCTGCATCGGGCCAGTGTCAATACCAAGTTGCATTCAAACATCAACTTTGTGTGCGTGCCAAAACTTATATGCGTTCCAAGCCATGACCTTGCTGTCATCCTGAGCGAGGCGAAGGATCTCGAACTCGTGAAGGTATCTGTGAAAGCGAGATTCCTCGCGTTGCTCAGAATGACGCGTAATGTAAAGCTTCGCCACGAAAAGCACTATCATACCCACGAATTTGTATCTCTTTTAATACAACTCGGTATAATAACCATCGAACCTATCCAGCAAAAAACGGATGAAGAAGGGAGAACTGTATGCCCCTTCTTCATCCGCACAAACCCGAGGCCCAAAGCGGCCTCGTTGACATAACGCAGACAGACTGCCTATGCCGTTACCCGCTTCCTGACGAACCACACGCCAAGCGCAAGCAACACCGGAATCAGCGGCAGAAGCGCCTTGGCGCCCGAACCGCCCGCCGTCCCATACGAGGCCTCGGCCCCGCAGTCAACCTTAGCGGTCTTGAAATTCCACCACAGGCCGGTTACCACTTCGGTGCCGAAAACTTCGTCGATCCGCCAATAGTACGTCGTATCGCCGGCCATGGTGCCGGGATCATACGTCGTGTAGGTGGTCCGGCCACGGTACTCGCCGCCGGTGCCGAAATAGACGTCATGCGCAGTCGCGCCCGGGCACGCGCCCCAACTCAGGTCCGCGTTAACATCCACGCCCGTGGCCCCGTGGGCCGGGCTCGGGAAGCACGCCTGGCCAAGCCACGGCACCAGGAAATGCGCCGCCGAGTTCCAGATGATGTAGTAGTATCCCGTCGCGTTCAAATGGATGGGATCCTTACCACCATTGCCCATGGCCTCAGGCGGGCTCGGGTAGTCGGGGTTGCCGCCGGGCCACGGATTGTAGTTCGGTTCCGTGCCGGGAGCAGGCCAGTATCCCGGAGGTATGCTGAGGCTCGGATACCCGAAGACGTACTGCATCAGACCCCAGTTCTGCTCGTAATGCGCGTTGGTGGTGTCCAAGCACAGGTCTCGTTTCTCGGCCCCGAGGTTGATCAACGCCCAGTTGATCCGGTTCGCGCTCGGCGAGCCGAGCAACAGCCACAACGCCATCGCCCCTTCGTCGCTGAGTGTCTCGACGAAGTTTAGATAGTCATAGCCGCTCAGCAGAACCCGGAGCCCCGTCCGCTGCGCGATACAGTAATCGATTACAACCTCGAGGTCGGCCACGATGGCTGCCCAGAGGACTTCCTCCTGCGCCGGCGTCATGCTCGCGTGCCAACCGCCCAGGAAGTCGTTCCCGCCGAGATGCATGTAGACGACGTCGATGGTCGAATTCGCCGCCAACTCGTTGCCGATAAGGTAGAGGTTATACGTCCACCAGTCGGCCGTTGTGCCGCCGATGGCGGTCACGTCGCCCTTCGAGGCCCACTCATACAGGCCCCAGTCGTCCATCAGACTGTTTATCGAGCCGTACGAATGCTCGGCTTGCGTCCAACTGTCGCCGACCAACAGGTAGCGATAGGTGTCCGCCTGCGCGGCCGTCAGACCGACACAGATGATTAATGCTAAAACAAACCCCACTCTTCTCATAGCAATTCTCCTCCTAGTTTCGACCCGCTTCCTTGTCTACCCTCCGTAACACAAAACATAACTACCCCGCACTCCCTTAAAACACAAAATGAGGTGAAAGATGGAAAACGATGGACGGCAACCAGAAAAGAACTTTCGGAACCCTCCCACACTGTCTTCCCCCGCAGACCCTGCATCGACGCGTCCTTGCCGTCTCCGCATGAACTACAAGGCTCTCGCACCTCACCCTCGCTTGGGGAGTGCCCTTACCGCCCCGTACGCCGACGCGCGCCGTTGTCGACTCGCAGGCGCCTGCGCGCGCCACTACGGTTCGGCCGATCCGAATAACAGAGCGCGAGTAAATAAGCACCTACTCACTCAACGATCTCGGATTGGGCTCTAATCATACACCATTTGGGCCCCTTTTGTCAAGAGGAGAGTTCGGGCGAATAGTCCTTTCTTCGCCGGCCAACTATCTAGAATTTCGCACTGCAAACGCTGGCAGCCAGCGCTTGCAGTAAGAGTTTACTTACAAAAATAGGGTTTGACAAAAGGGTAAAAGCAGACTATAATTAGCATGGGTTGGTTACTTACTTTCTGTTGTGTGGGCCGAATCATGCAGTTACGCAGGGAATTCTTCGCGCCCGTGATCCCTGCGCAGGCCGCGGGCTGGGCGCACTAAACATGGGAGGAAGAGAATGATTCACTATCGTCTCAAAGTAGGAGCAGGGCTACTCGCCCTGTGTGGGCTGTTGGCAATAGCCACGGGAGCCCACGCGGCGTACGGACTCTATAACGTCCGGGAAGCGCCGTTTAACGCCGCTGGGAACGGCGTCACCGACGACACGCAGGCCTTCCAGAACGCGCTGAATCAATCGGCGTCGGACGGCGGTGGCATCGTGACCGTACCCACCGGCAAGTACTTGATCTCGACGCATCTGACGATTCCGACGAACGTCACGTTGCGGGGCATGTGGCGGACGCCGCCCCGGGCGGCTGCGGTCGACTCGGCGAGCACGCTGTATGCCGTCGAGAATGCTTGGAACCCCAGTGGGACGCCGTTCATCACGATGAACGCGTCATCGGCCATCGTGGGCTTGCAGATCTTGTATCCAAACCAGACGAATACAAATCCCCCGATATCCTATCCCTGGACTATCCGCGGGAACGGAAGCAACATCGGAATGGCCGATATGTTGCTGATCAACCCGTACATGGGCGTGGACTTCGGGACCAATGCGTGCGACTTGCACACCATTGACGGGGTCTATATGCAAGCGCTGTATCGCGGCTTCTACGTCGACAAATGCAGCCAAGGCGGCGTGGTCGAAAACACGCATTTATGGTTGTTCTGGAACCTGGACCCCTACAGCCCCGTGTGTGAGTTCATGCGGAACTACTGCATCGGCTACCAGATCGGAAAAACCCACGCCGAGATGATCACGAACGCGTTCGCCATCTTCCTCTGGGTGGCCTCCGAGTATACGAATTTCGGTTCCGGCGTGCCGTCGGCCCTGCTTACGTCCACGTTTATGGACGGCGGCAGCTATAGCTTCTACGTCAACCATTCGGATTACTCGCGCGGCATCAACATGTACAACATCGGGATGATGGGCTCGACGGTCGTGGGCGGCGGGAACGACGGCCATATCAAGATGCATCAGTTGGCCTGCAACAGCAACAACAATTCGGCGTTGGGGCCGCTGACGTCATCGTACGTCTGGACGTACGGCAATTCGTGCACGTCGGTCTCGGGCGGGTGCACGTTTGACCGATGGGATCGCACCAACAACGGCAGCCCCGCCATCAACGCGGACGGCCATTCGCTCATCGCGTGCGGCAACGAGTTCTCGCACACGACCAGCGGCAAGGTTAAGGTTCGGCTGAACTCGAACCTTCGCAACGCCTGCATCGTCGGCAACCGGATGTGGGGCGGCGTGAATATCCAGAACTATACGACGGCGGGGGCGGACCTGCCGATCGGGTTCAACAACGGCGGTTAACGACCAACGCTAACGCAACAACGTGCGCGTGTAACGCACGTTTAGACACAGGAGCTTATGAAGATGAGAAAGACATTTCTAATTGCGGTTGTGGCGTTGGTCGGCCTGCTTGCCGCCGATACCACGGCCTTTGCGGATTTCTACTATCCGGACTTCTCCTCGATCAGCGGGCTAACGCTGGTCGGGGATGCGGTTCAGGATGGCACGACCATACGTATAACCTCGAACAAACGAAACAAGTCGGGGGCTTGCCACTACTCGACCCAGGAGTCGGTGACCAACGGGTTCGAAACCATCTTCACGTACAAGTTTTCGAGCCCGGGCACGTACTGGGGCCAAGGCATCGCGTTTGTTATCCAAGACAACTCGGCCGGCTATCTCGAGGGCGGCGGCAACGGCCTCGGGTATTACTTGCCGAGCGATCCGAACGACATCGCGATCGAGATCGACCCGTATGCGAACGTCACCATCGACGATCCGCTTACGGGCGGCCACGTTAGTATCCAACCCACCAACAACAACACGACGGCGGCCAGTTTGGGTTACGGCGAACAGAACATGGAAAACTCGAGCTGGCACACCATCAAGATTGTGTACACGGCCGGTTCGCCGGGCAGCATGACCGTCTACTACGACGACGTGCCGAAGATCAGCAACGCTTCGGTCGACCTCTCGAGTCGCTTCCCGAGCGGCTACGCGTGGGTCGGCTTCACCGGCGCCACGGGCAGCGGGCCGCGCGAGAACCAGTATATCGGCGCGTGGCTGTATGATGCGGTCGAGGGCGACACGACGCCGCCGGAGGTGAGTTCGGTGACACGCGACGACCCGAACCCGACAAACGCGTCTTCCGTTGATTACACGGTCACGTTCACCGAAGACGTAGTCGGCGTGGACGTCACCGACTTCTCGCTGTACACGACCGGCGGCATCACCGGCGCCTCGGTAACGAGCGTTGCCGGAAGCGGCTCGACCCGCACCGTAACCGTCAACACCGGCAGCGGCGACGGCACAATCCGGCTCGACGTCGTTGACGACGACACGATTAAGGACCTTGCGGACAACCCACTCGGGGGACCTGGCGCGGGCAACGGCGACTACAACTCGGGCGAGGTCTACGACGTCGACAAAACCGCGCCCAACGTCCAGTCAAGTACGCGTGACGACCCGAGCCCGACCAGCGAGCAGTACGTCCATTACACCGTAACGTTCAGCGAAAGCGTAACGGGCGTCGACACCACCGATTTCTCGCTGTATCTGACGGGGGATGTCACCGGCGCCTCGGTAACCGATGTTTCGGGCAGCGGCTCGACCCGCACCGTAACCGTCAACACCGGAACGGGCGACGGGACGTTGCGGCTCGATGTCGACGACGATGACACCATCATCGACGCCGCAACGAATCCGCTCGGCGGCCCCGGCGCAGGCAACGGCGACTACACCAGCGGCGAAGTCTACGTGATCGACAAGACTTCGGACACCACGCCGCCCGAGGTAGACTCGATCACACGGCTCGATCCGAACCCGACCAATGCGGCTTCGGTGGACTTCTTGGTGACCTTCACCGAGGAAGTTGTCGGCGTTGACGTGACCGACTTCTCGCTGACCACCGGCGGCGGGATCAGCGGCGCGTCTGTGACCAGCGTTTCGGGCAGCGGCGCGACCCGCACCGTGGCGGTCAACACCGGCTCGGGCGACGGCACGATCCGGCTCGACCTGCTTGACGACGACACCATCGAAGACCTCGCGGGCAACCCGCTTGGCGGCGAAGGCGTCGGCAATGGCGACTACACCAGCGGCGAAGTCTACGACGTCGATAAGACGGCCCCGTCGGTTCAATCGAGCACGCGGGACGACCCGAGCCCGACCTCGGCACAAACGGTCCATTACACCGTGACGTTCAGCGAAAGCGTAACCGGCGTTGACGTAACCGACTTCTCGCTGTACACGACCGGCGGCATCACCGGCGCTTCAGTGACCGACGTGTCCGGCAGCGGCTCGACCCGCACCGTAACGGTCGACACCGGCTCCGGCGACGGCACGTTGCGTCTCGACGTCGACGACGATGACACGATTGTCGACGCCGCGACCAACCCGCTAGGCGGCCCGGGCGCCGGCAACGGCGACTACACCAGCGGCGAAGTCTACGAGATCAACAAGAGCACGCCTCCGCCCAACAACGGCATCTACAACGTCCGTGACTGGGGCGCCCAGGGCGACGGCGTAACCGACGATACGTCGGCGTTCCAAAACGCCATGAACCAGGCAGCGAGCGACGGCGGCGGATGGGTCATGGTGCCGGCCGGCAAGTATAAGATTGCCACGCACCTGACGATTCCGTCCGAGGTCATGCTCGAGGGCATCATGTGCACGCCGAGCGTACCGGTTCCGCTGGACGCCGGCAGCACGCTGCTGGCCGTCGAAGGCGCGGGCAGCCCGAGTGGCACGCCGTTCATCACGATGAATGCCAACTCGACGTTGTCGGGTCTGAACATCTACTATCCAAACCAGACCAAGACCAACCCGCCGGTTTCGTACCCGTGGACGGTGCGGGGCAACGGGCAAGGCTGCGCAATCCGCAACCTGACCATCGTGAACCCGTACCAGGCGGTGGACTTCGGCACGAATGCCTGCAACCTCCACAGCATCAACGGGTTGACCGGCCAGCCGTTGTACAAGGGTCTCTACGTTGACAACTGCACCAAGCCCGGCACCATCCAAAACGTCCGGTTCGTTCCGATTTGGGATACCGACACGGGCGGCGCGGTTATTACCTACACCCGGACAAACGGCACGGGGTTCCTGTTCGGTAAGACCGACGGCGAAATGGGTCTTGAGCTTCGTGTAACCAACATGAACACTTCGTTCGAGTGGGACAACTATGGCAATGGCACCGGCAACGGCCATTTCGAGAACATCCTGGCCGACCTGACTTCGATAGCCTTCGACGTCCAGGAGGTCGACGCCAAGGGGCTCCAGATCTGCAACGCCCACGCAATGACCAAGGCGGTAGTCAGCTCCGACAACACCGGACCCGTCCGGTTCGTTTGCGTCTCGTTTGTCGGCAACGACAATTCCGCCAACGGGTTCATCACCTCGGAAATTGCCAATGTTGCGGGCAGCGGACCGGTCGGGTTCTCGATGTGCTCGTTCGACAAGTGGAACCGGCTTAACAACGGCACCCCGGCCGTCATCGCCAACTCCTACACGTTCAAGTGTGACCAGGGCGGCAACTTCCTCACCGAACGGGATAACGAGATCAAGGTACGGCTCAATTCCGGCGTGCGGAATGCCCACGTGGTGCAGAATAGGATGCAGCGTGGCGCCCATGTCCAGAATTACACGACATCGGGTGCGCAAGTCGA
>DUZM01000084.1 GCA_013349485.1 Candidatus Hydrogenedentota bacterium
ATCAGTCACGAGGCGCGCGGCAGCGCCAATTACGGTTTCCCCTCGCTCCCCACCGCCGGAGGCCACGTGGTGGCCTGGGCCGACGCGGACAACGATCCCGCAACGCCGCGCGTGCCGCTGTTTAGCACCATAACGGGCATGTACGAATACGTCGAGGACACGGAACGGCGCGGCAAGTTCGAGCTTCGCGGCCTGTTCAAGCAACTCGAGACTTCGACGGGCCTGACGTTCCTGCCGTCCTATATCCTGACGCTCAACCCGCTGGACGGCAGCGGCTACGACAGGCAAGCCCCGCTCGGCGGCACGGTCGAAGCGTATGACTCGCTTCACCTGTCCGAGCACGGCGACGCGAGGGGCGACTATTCGGCAGGCTTTCGCAGCCAGGTGTTCGTCGAGGGCGAGTACGATAACGCGAATGTTTACGACATCGAGAAACGCGCCCTCGGCACCCCGCTTGTATACGACCCCATAACCGGACGCGTGGTCAGCGCCGAAACGGGCGCTTCGCTCGCCGTCATGCTTCCGGGCACGACACCCATGTTCGGCGACCGACCCACGGAAGAAGTCTGCCCCATCAACGTATCGACCGCCGGATTGACATCGAGCCGGTTTCCCGACGGGCTTCGCCGGTTGCGCGACGGCGTACTCCTTCGCTCCGCAGTAGGCGCGGCGGCGACGGATGCCTATTACCGCGCGGCGCCGGCCGCGGCCGCTTTCCTGATCCGCCACAAGGCGATTTGCGGCCTGGCTCGTTCCGGGGCCGCCGCGATCGAATGGGTCTTCGTCCATTACGCGGCCGTGCTCCTGCTGGTTTCATCGATGGTCCTTCTCCGGGCGGCGTATCCGCACAAGAGGCGGGCCGCAGTGGCCGGCGCCGTGATTCTCGTTGCGTGCGCGTTACTGTTCGTTCAGTTCGCGGACGCGCGCATCATGCGCCTCAGCACAGAACAGGTCGTGGCCATGTCGGACGATATCGTTACGGGAAACGTCACCTCGGTCGAATCGCGCTGGGCCGAGGAGGGGGTTCGCAAAATCGTTACCGACGTGTCCATCACCGTAACCGACACCGTCAAAGGCCGCCTGAACAAGGACGGCCAAATACACTTGCGGGTGCCGGGCGGCCGAATCGGCGCCGTGGTGTCGTACGCCACCGATATGCCCCGGTTTGCCGAGGGCGAGGAGGTTTTACTTTACCTCGAGTATCGCGAAGGCTTCGGCTACCTAGTGGTCGCGGGAAGCCGCGGCAAATATGATATCGCCGCCGACGGCAAGACAGGCGTCAAGTACGTCGTGGCCCCGGATGCGCCCGCGAAGCTAGGACTGAAAGACGCGGAAACCGCCATCGAACAGGACGACGCACAGACTGCGGATGAAAACCCAAATGATCCGCAGCCCGACGGGAAGGTCCCGCTCGAGGATCTCAAAGAGTATCTGCGCGACATCGTGAAGAAACAAGACGCCGCACGAAAAACGGCCAAGGATCCACAAAACTAAGACTTTTTGCGCCGTGTGCGGGCGTGTACTCGCCCGTCGCGGGTTCGGCAGACGTTCTCCTTTGCGATTCCCGCGTTGCGCCGAATGCCCCAAATCCCTGCCCTGCGGACGACCGAGCCCTTGAACATGCTGTTGAACTGCGCATCGTTGAGCTCGGCCAATCCCGCCAAATCAGGGTTGGCACAGCCCGGGCGCGGGTGAAAATCGTGCTCCGTCGTTACCTGAACGGACTGATTCCACGGACAGACCTCCTGGCAAACGTCGCATCCGAAAACCCAATCGCCGAACTTGGCCCGCAACGCCTCCGGCCGTTCGTCACGGTTCTCGACGGTGTGGTAGGAAATGCACCGGTTCGCGTCGATCACCCGCGGCTCAACTATCGCGCCGGTCGGGCAGGCATCGATGCACAGCCGGCAGTCTTGGCATTGATCCACGGCCGGCGAATCCGGCTCGAGTTGAACCGTAGTGACGACAACCCCTAGAAAAAACCACGAGCCCAAGTCCCGGCGCACCGCCAAACCGTTCTTGCCGACCCAGCCCACGCCCGCCCGGGCCGCCCAGGCGCGTTCGAGTACGGGGCCCGTGTCAACAGAGACGTAGGCCTCGGCCCCGGGCTCGAGCGCGCGGATGTAGGAGGCCAAAGCCCGCAACGGCCGGCCGATGACTCGATGATAGTCGCGGCCCCAGGCATAGCGCGAGACGCGGCCCGAATTCGCCTGCCTGCCCGGGCGCGGGGCGTAATAATTGCGGGCAACCACAACGACGGCCCGGGCACCGGGGAGTTTCTTCCGAACGTCTTGGCGGACGTCCTGGGAGGTCGCCATCCATTTCATGCCGGCGTGGAAGCCTCGCGCGAGCCAGGCGCCGAGCCGATCGTCCGGATCGACGAGGCCGGCCGCCGCCACGCCACAGGCGTCAAAGCCTAAGGCGGCGGCGCGCGCCTTCACTTGCTCGGCTCTTTCACGATACCGCAATAAAACCCACCTCGCTCGACCCGAATACCACCCACGCCCCAAACGCCGAGACCCCTCCCACAACCCGGTTAAAGATAACACGACCGGCCGTATCCGGGAAAACGTCCGGGCAACGTGCGGCAGCTCGAGAAAGGGAGACATTGACAAAGGTAATACTTTGTGATAATCAAGAGGGAAAGGCGTAACAAGGAGCAAGGAAATGGCGCGCAGGAAAAAGGAAGAGATGATATCGTTCAAGGTTGACGGCGGGCTGTCAAAGGCGTTGCAGGGCGTGCCGAATCGCTCGGCGTTCATTCGCGGCGCTGTCCTGGCCGCGCTCGATAATGTGTGTCCGCTGTGCCAAGGGACTGGGCTTCTGAGTCCGGACCAGAAAATGCATTGGGCGACGTTCTCGGAGCGCCACCCCCTTCAGGAATGCAGCGATTGTCACGCAATGTATCTGGACTGCAACGCGGCGAAGTGATAATCACGGGGGCACACCATGCGTTGCAGCATATGTGGCTTGATATCGACGTTGCTTCTCTCGGCCATACTGGGCTGCTCAGAGGAAGACAACGGCGGAAAGCTGGCCGTCTTTGTAAGCGTTCCCCCGCAGGCGCACCTCGTCAAGCGGATAGGGGGTGACCACGTCGCCGTACAGGTGCTTGTGCGCCCCGGACAGGAGCCCCATACGTTCGAACCCACGCCGAAACAGGCCGCGGCCCTTGCGAAAACGAGACTCTTCTTCGTGGTCGGATTGCCTTTCGAGGAACGAGTCATTGCGAAGGTCCGTAGCGGCGACCTCGCATTTGAGGTAGTAAACGCTACGGTATTACCCAATGGCGAAAACCACGCGGGTTCGCCCAAGCGCGAAGCGGAAGAGGCCGCACGCGGTTCGGATCCCCACGTGTGGCTTTCGCCTCGGCATATCGAGACGCAGGTGAGAAACATAACCCGCGCGTTGACGCGGACCGACCCGAGCCACGCGCCTGCATTTGAAGCGAATTGCGCCAGGCTCTTGGACGCACTTGCTGATACCGATGCCAGTATACGTCAACAGCTGGCGCCGTACGCGGGCCGATCGTTCTATGTTTTCCATGCGTGCCTCGGACACTTTGCTGAAGCCTACGGCCTGCATCAAGAAGCCATCGAGTTCGAGGGGAAGAGCCCCGGCCCGCGGCAGCTTCGCGACCTGGTGGCCAAAGCCAAGAGGGATCGCGCAAAATGCATATTCGTCCAACCGCAATTCGACGAGAAAAGCGCTAGGATAATCGCCGCCGCAATCGGCGCCGACATAGTCCTGATTGACCCTCTGGCTGAAGACGTGTTCGAGAACCTGGAAGAAATTGCGTCCAAAATCGTTAAAGCGTTTGGCTGAACCGGGGGTTATGCCGTGTCACAAAATATCGCCGTTGCACTCGAGGGCGTGTCGTTTGCGTATAACGGCGCGCCCGTACTCGAGGACGCCGCCCTTCGGATCGGCGAGCGCGAGTTCGTCTGCGTCGTTGGTCCGAACGGGGGCGGAAAAACGACGCTGCTGCTACTTATCTTGGGACTGCTCCAACCGCGATGCGGCCAAGTACGTGTATTCGGCGGACTTCCCCGCCATGGCCGCCGAAGGATCGGGTACTCGCCCCAGCACGCACGCTACGATCCGCGGTTCCCCGTGACGGTCCTGGACGTCGTGTTAACAGGGCGTCTCGAGCGACATCTCGGCGGCCGCTACTCCGCCACAGACAAGAAAGCGGCGCTGGCCGCACTCGACGAGGTCGGCCTGGCGGGAAAATTGGGGTGGCCGCTCGGCGCACTGTCCGGCGGCGAACGCCAGCGCGTCTTCCTCGCGCGCGCCTTAGCGTGCGAACCCGACCTGCTCCTTCTCGACGAACCAATGTCGAATGTGGATTTGGCCGTCGAGAATCGACTTATCGAGATTCTCCAAACCCTGAACCGCCGCATGACCATCATGATGGTATCGCACGACCTCGGGTTTGTCGCCGACGTCGTCGAGACCGTCGTTTGCGTCAACCGCAAGGTCGTGGTTCATCCCACGAGTGCGATCACCGGGGCGATCATTCAGGACATTTACGGCGGGGACGTCCGCATGGTGCGCCACGATCACCGGTATGCCGAAGAGGGATATACCCATGGCTGAATTCTTCAACGCGCTCGTGGACCCCAACCTGACGTTTCTGCGCTATGCCTTTCTGACGGGATTGCTGGCCAGTATCGCCTTCGGCGTGATGGGAACCTACGTGGTGGTACGCCGGATCAGTTACATTGCCGGGGCGATAGCGCATTGCGCGCTCGGGGGCATCGGCGCCGCCCTGTTCCTGCAAACCCGATTTGGCTGGACATGGGCCAGCCCTATGCTCGGCGCCACGCTCGCCGCGCTCGCGGCGGCAGTTATCATCGGCCTCGTCACCCTGTACGCCCGCGAACGGGAAGACACCGTAATCGGGGCGCTGTGGGCCATCGGCATGGCCGTGGGACTGCTGTTTTTGGCCAAGACCTCCGGTTACGTCGATCCAATGGTCTATCTATTCGGCAACATCCTCTACATCTCCGAATATGACCTGTGGGTCGTGCTGGCCCTTGACGCCTTGGTCGTTGGGGTTGGGGCGTTCTGGTACAACAAGTTTCTAGCGGTCTGTTTTGATGAAGAGTTCGCACGACTGCGCGGCGTTCGCGTGGGCTTCTACTACCTCGTACTGCTGTGTCTTACTTCGCTGACCGTAGTCATGTTGGTGCGCGTCGTAGGCATCGTAATGGTGATAGCACTGCTCACGTTGCCGGCAGCGGTCGCGGGTCAATTCGCCCGTCGCCTGTGGCATATGATGGCGTTATCGGTGCTCTTCTGCATGGCGTTTACGGCGGCCGGTATTGGCCTCAGCTACGGTCCCGACTTGCCGAGCGGCCCGGTGATCATCGTCGTAGCCGGGGCCGTCTACCTTGCCGTCACCATCGGCGCCCGCTTGCGCAAACCCCGTTTATCGTGACGAGCGACGCGGGCAAGGGTTACGCGCGCGGATGGCACTCTTTGTGCGCCCGGCTGAGCCGCTCGACGCTGACATGCGTGTAGATCTGCGTGGTGCTGATGTCCGCGTGGCCCAACATCTCTTGGACGGCGCGCAGATCGGCGTCATGGTCGAGCAGATGGGTCGCAAACGAATGGCGCAGCATGTGGGGCGTAACATTCTGGCGGATGTTGGCCGCGCGGGCGTAGCGTTTCACAACGCCCCAGACGCCAGTCCGAGACATTCGTTTCCCGCGCTTTGACAGGAACACCGTCTTGTCTCGCACTTGTCCGCGTGCGCGCGCATCGAGCCATGCGCGAACACGGTTGCTGGCGCGTGTGCCCAACGGTACGAGCCGTACCTTGCTACCTTTGCCGCGCACCCGAACCGCCGATTCGTCGAGGGACAGGTCGCCCAGTGCCAGGCCGGCCAACTCCGAGATCCGCAGGCCGCATGAGTAGAACAGCTCGAGTATGGCGGCGTCGCGGATACCCTCGTCTGTATCCGTGTTCGGCGCTGCAATGAGTCGTTCGACTTCATCCCCGGAAAGAACGTGCGGCAGCGAACGGGTCAGACGGGGCGAGTCGAGCCCCTCACACGGATCCGCGTTCGTGATGCGCTCTTCCAGGAGAAACCGGTGAAATCGGCGGATTGCGCTGAGATGCCGCGCCGCCGAACGGGTGGACAGGCCGGCGCTCCGCAACCGGATGACGTGGTCGAGGACGTCTTCCCGCATGACGTCCTCGGGCGACTCGACGCCGTTTTCCTCGAGGTCGATCAGGTAGCGGCGGAGGTCTGCGGCGTAGGCCGACAGTGTCTTGTCTGCCAAGCCCGACTCGAACACCGCCGCTTCCATGTACCTGTCCAGGAGGTGGGCCAAGCTCGCACCGTGGCCGGCTCCGGCGGCGCCCGCTCCATCGATTTCCGCCATAGAATCCGATTCCGCCATTTTGAAAACCGTCTTACATTGCCGGGGAACGCGGCCTCTTGTCGAGGCGCGTCTACGTCTTTCGCGCCCGGCCGGTTCCCCTAGGCACGTGCGCCTGCGTCTCGCAAGAGAGGAAAAAGCCGCCCCGGGACATTCGTACCCCGGGGCGGCTCGGATGGTTCCGTCCGTTGTGGAAACCGCTGTCAATCCCCCATTATGATTTTGAAGACGACGCGGCGGTTGAGTTTCCGATTCGCGGGCGTGTCGTTGGCCACGGCCGGCTGCGACTCACCGTAACTCTTGGTAGTGATGCGGCCTGGCCCGATCCCCCCGTCCACGAGACACTTTTGCACCGCGTCGGCGCGGCGTTGACCAAGGCCCATGTTGTACTCTTCCGTGCC
The DNA here is from genome assembly GCA_013349485.1 of Candidatus Hydrogenedentota bacterium. Taxonomy (GTDB): domain Bacteria; phylum Hydrogenedentota; class Hydrogenedentia; order Hydrogenedentales; family SLHB01; genus DUZN01. The sequence continues at coordinate 6,791 of DUZM01000084.1, forward strand.
GATGTTGCACGTATGGCCTTCGACGATCACGGTGTCGTCGCGATGCTCTTTCATCAAGGCCACCACCTGGTTCACCACGGCCATGCCTTCGGGCTTCACAACGGCTTTGTCAAAGTCGAACAACACGCAGCTTAAGGTGGGGATTACGCGTATGGGCCCCTCGGGAGCAGGCCCTTCCTGGGGCGGCCTTTCAGGCGCCGGCTCGACGAGCGTGTTGTAAACTACGCCGCGGTTCCCCCACAGCTCCGAGTCGTCCACGTTCGAGGCCGGTTCCGTGGGCCACCACCAATAGCCGGAGCGGGTAGTATCCTTAACCGGTGCGGGTGTAGCGCCGCTCTGAGCCCACCAGGAAAGGTCATCCCACCCTTTCCCTTTGCACTGCGCCATCGCGGAGCCGGCCATCCCCACCAGCGCGACCCCCAGCATGCATACAAGCATTTTTCTCATTGTTGGCATTTCCTCCTCTTCCGCTAAAGCTTTCGACCGCTCCAATACCAAAGAAAGGCGTCCTACGGATGCAAACGCCATTAAACCACAATCTTACGAAGCTGTCAAGTTGCTGCAGGCATTCCGGGAGCGGATACGTCCCCTTCTGCATTAAATGCGTTTGATGCCCCTTTACACTGATTCTAACACTATTTCCTCCGTCAAACAACTCCTCGCGGCACAATTTATACCGAACCCCATTAATATTAATCCACGAATGGGCTTGTGCGGTTCCCTGAGCAGACGCCCGCGCGGCGCGGATCGGCGCATAGCTGACTTCTCTTGCCTTTGGCGGCTCAATGCATTGAGCATCGTCGTTCCCGCCATTCTGCTTGACGTAGCTACGGCGCACAGCATACTCTTTACGCCCCGGAAACCCGAGGCAAGCAACGCAGTAGTTGCTCATAGATGTGTCGCTGCAGTAGATAGCCCGGGACTTGTCCGGGTGAAACGCGTGCCGGCCTTTTCGGCGCGAACCAGGAGGTCTGTATGGCTGAAACATTCGACTTGGCAGATCTGGATATTCCCGAAGACTCCGAATACCGCCGGTTGCTCGAAGCCTGCCCCGATGCTGAACCCAAGCGGTTCTCGGACGGTGACTTGCTTATCACGGAAGGGGATCGCTCGCAGGAGATCTTCCTCGTACTGCGCGGCGCCTATGTCGTTGAACAGGCAAGACCTTGCGGGAACGACGCGCCGGGCGCCGCCTTGGCCACCGTGATCAGTTCGCTCGATAGGCCTTCCGTAGTCGGCGAAATGGCCTACCTCGGTGACACGCAGCGCACGGCCTCGGTCAGAAGTTCGGGCACGACGTTCACGCTCTGCCTGAAACCCAAACATCTCGACGTCATCATCGAAGATTTCCCGGCGTTCACACAGATCTTGTGCCGCCAGTTCAGCAGACGACTCAAAGAAGCCAACGAAATCGTCAAAAAGAATGAACGCGAACGCGCCATGAACGTCGACCAAGTGATGAAGAGCGCCGGCCAAGTCGTCTTCGCCAAAGGCGAGCCGGCCGATGTGCTTTACCAGATTATCGACGGCGTGTTGGTGCGCGAAGAAGACGGATCGCAAATCACTGCGCAGACTGCCCCGGACGGTTTTGTCGACCCGCTGCCTTTTTTCCGTGGCGGCACGTATGCCTCGACCGTAAGAGCAAAGAACCCGGCCATGCTGGTAAGCATTGCAAAAGAATCCAAACTCGCCATCATTCGAAACTACCCCCAACTTCTCCTAAGCGCCCTGCAATAGATGAGGCCGCGCAACGGTTGCGCCAACCGCGGCGCCGATTAGCGGCAATATCTTTCGGACTGTGCGCATAGCGCAATCAGCGGGCGATGCGCCCCGCTGTTTCATTGCGCCCCTGCCCACCTGCGGCGGCGCGAATCTCTTGGGTCAGTCGGCCAAGGCGTCAAACTGGGCTTCCGCGATAGCTACAAAACCCTGAACATGACCGTACTGCTCGTCGTCGAGCGCCTCGACCAAACGATCGAGGCCCCGGTGCAGGGCCATCCGCTGTGCCTCGTTATAGTTGGTAAGCGTGTGCGGGCTGTCGGAACTGTAGTACTCATCGAACGCCACAACCAGTTCCTCAGCGACGACTTCACTCACAAATCTGCGATTCTCCGGCGTGAGATCTTTCGCCAACATCACCAACTGCCCGTCGACGAGGTCCTCATAGAAGTACTGATCGCTGACCTCTGCATACTCGTCCCAGAACTTCAACTCTTCGGCGTTCAGTACTTGGCTCAGTTTTGCGCGCAACGCCTGTTCGGCCTCATCCTGCCGCTTTCTCACGTCTTTCGCCGTCACCCCTTCCTGGCCAAGGGCTCGCCGATCCAACATGAAGCTTTCGGCAGTGCCGTCCACAAGGATATCGCGCACCTCGGCCTTCAGATCGTCCGGGAGCTTCAATTCCTTGAAGAATTGAGCATATGTCATGTCTGTTATCGCGGCCATCTGGATCCGTATCAGTTTCTCTTGGCGGCTTTCCGCCGTATCGCCGCCACCGGTTTCCGCTGCCTCGGCCTCATCCGTCTCGGCTGTGTCCGCCGAAGACGAAGCATCCGGAATCGCGCCGGCCCTCTGTTCAAGGCGCGCGACATGGCCCTGCGCCGCTGTGAGTTCCTCCTCGAGTCGTGCCGTCTCCGCCAACGCCGCCGCGACCTTCTCCTCGAGCGGTTCCAGTTTCGCCGTCTGCGTTCTCTCCGTCTCGAGTAACGCTTGCGCCTGATCCAGTTCTGCACGCAACGCCACGAGCTTGATGCCCAGCACAATGGCCGCCACAGCGGCCACGGCCGCAACCACCCATCCAACGAACTTTCCAGTGCTTCCCATCTGCAATACCCCCTCCATCACACCTTACTCTTACTTTTAGTCCTTCCCGGCCTATCGAGCACGACTATGATAGACCCCATGTGTAGTTCAAAGCTAATTACAGCGTTGCCGCGCCATTTATTCATTTCGCAGACCCGCCCGCGCCAGCGGGGCCAGCCTCTTGCTCAGCGGGCACGGTACCCCCCTCATCTCAACGGGCTTTTCACCGCCGTTGGCATTAAGCTTTTGCATCTTAACTCTTCCTTCTCAGAATCAAGAATACGATCAGGGATCGTCCCAGCAAAATCAGGGACTGTCCCAAGCGAGTCCCCGAGCCGGGACTGTCCCTGATTTTGATTCTAAGTCTGCCGTCTCTGGTCTTGCCGCGTCCGTCCCTGATTTTGCCGTCCCCGACTCCCCATCTCAGATTCCCTTTGCCGCAGCAGCTCAATCATCTCATCAAACGCGAACCCCATCTGCCGGGCGTCGGCCAAGAATGCGCCGGCACGTTCGGCGAGAATACTCCGTTGTTCGCGCCGGGCAAGGGGCGAACCGCCATCTGAGACGTACGTCCCCGCGCCTCGCCGTTTGCGAACGACACCATCGACTTCGAGTTCCCGGTAGGCTTTCACAACGGTGTTCGGCGTCACCAGCAGTTGCTGCGCGAGAACCCGAATCGGCGGCAGTTCCTCGCCGGGAAGAAGTTGGCCCGACGCAACCAGGTATTTCACCTGGCTCACGATCTGCCGGTATATGGGCACACCGTCTTTGAGCGACAGATGGATCTGCAAATCCTGGGTTCTCCTCAGACACAGTACAATTGTACCCTAATTATGATAGAATTTGCGCCCGCTGTCACGTCCACAACTCCTGCCCGGCGCAGGGCCAGCACCTCCGCGCGAGGTCGGCGCCGTTCCGGCAATTGCGCAACGGCGTTCATCCTTGTAGAATAAACAGGGTGGTGTAGCTTTTGATTGGCGGCACGCTTGCGGCGGCGGTAGGGCCGTTCCTGGTTCTGGGGACCGCGGGTGCACAGCCGGGGGCATAGCCACTCGAGGTCGGTTCAGAGCATGTCGTTCCCAATACGATCGGGAACATCGAAGGGGGAATCTCGGGCCATGAGCAAGCGACGCGGCTTCCCGTTAGTGCGCGTGTTGAGTCTGCTCGTCTTCGCGACGGGCGTGCTGTTCGGGGCAAGTGTCCGCGCCGAAGAAGGACGGATTCTGGTTGTCGGCGACAGTTGGGCTGCGGGCATATTCGGCTTCCAGGCGTTTCCGAAGGTCTTGGCGGCCCACGGAATCGAGGACGTCGGCGTCATTGGTGCACCCACGGCCATTGGCGGATCGCGCGCCGACCAGTGGGCCGGTAATCATAAGGGCATGCTTGACGCACTCACGAAAACGCTCAAGGACAATCCCACCGTCGATATTGTCCACGTTAGCATCGGCGGCAACGATTTCCTCAGCGCCGCAATGGAACACAACGAGAATGTATGTGTCCTTCCGCCGGACGAGCGCAAAGCGATCTGGGAACGCATCTGGGCGGATATCGAGACGTTAGTTAGACACATCCTCGCGCAGCGCGAGGATATCAAGGTGCTGTTGAACGATTACGATTACCTGGACCCCGCCCTCATGAGAAAGACATTTAGCCTCCGTTTCGCACCAACGCTTTCTCCGAAACAGATGAACGCGACCCTGATCGAGTTCGGCAGGCTCAAGCGGGAGAGAGTGGCCAAGATCGATCGGTGCGAATACATCCAGCATTTCGGGCTGCTCCAACACCATTATGGCGTTCCGCCGGACCTCGAGAAAGGGACCGCCCCGCTGCCGGGCGGCCCGCCCGACTACGAACCGTTCGCCGGGGGCAATCCGGAACTGGCAAACAGCCCCGAGGCGATGCCCGACGGCGTCCACCCTATGCCCGAGGGTTACCAATACATCATCGAGCGGTGCTATCAGGCCTTTTACAAGGATTGGCTGTCGGCGCAAAACGCCAAGGAAGAAATGCAATGTGACGAGTAACGCCGCGCGATGTTCGCCTTCCTGCGGGGCCCGCTCGCCATTTCGCCCACGGGCACGCAACCTGCCCGAGTCACCCACCACGCGCACGCCTTCTACCCCTCCGAAATTCCGTGCCGGGCCCACTCACGTTTGCGGCGGCAGGCGATCGCAGAACGCCACCAAGATGAATGTGGCTATCGGGCCGAGCAGCAGCGTTAACAGAAACCAGCCGAAACCGCTGCGGTTCTTGCTCTGGGCCAGCCCTGCGTTAATCAGCGAGAGCGTCCCCCATCCGATGTAGTATCCGTACATTGTGGCATTCTCCATGCTCAAATTCTCTTGCGACAGCGAAGGTTTCGACCCCTTCGCAACTGACCCGGGCTAACACCATCTGGGCTCATTGCTTTCATTACACCCGTGGCACGACGTTATTCGCGGCCACTGACACACGCCGTCGGCCGCTCGCACAGAAGTCCTTCAAAG
>DUZM01000085.1 GCA_013349485.1 Candidatus Hydrogenedentota bacterium
AGGGGCCCGTTCACCCCGAGATTTGGACGCAAGTCGGCGGGGAATGGTCGCGACAGAATGTGCCAGCCGAGCCGTCGCGGCTCGAGATCCTCGACGAAGCGGAGTACACGGCACTGGCGGCGCGCTTCCCGAAAGCCAAGTTGACGTTGGTGAGTACGTTCACGCCGGGCGAGATGCAGCCGCTGCTCTGGGCGTACCGGAGCGAGGACCCGTTCAACCAATTGAACCTCGACGTGCTGCCGAATCAGGCGCCGCTCGAGCCCGGCGCGACACGGTCGGCGACAGTCTGTTACTACGTGACGAAAAAGAAACCCAAACGTATCCGCTGACTGATGATCAGAAGACAGCAAGAGCCTGGCAGGAGATCTCGGTGCGGCCTCGCGCGCTTTTGGTTAGATTCGGATAAGCGCAGGGAAATCAACGCAGGAGGTTACAGTATCGTGGCTCGTATTTGGACACTTTTCGTGCTGGGGTCACTAGGGCTGGTGATGGCTGCGGCCGCCGTGACAACAGAGACATCTTGGGTGGATGAGGCGACTTACGATGCATTTCATGTTGTTGTGGGCGAGAACGCCGGCGACACGGAACGGTTGGCGGCGTCGGAATTTGTGCGGCTTTGGCAATGCACAACCGGCTTCAGTCCTTCCATGTCTCATGCACCTTCCGGCGCCGTTAACGTATATATCGGCAGATCGAGTATTCCCGGCGCATTGCTGACTGCATTTGACGTCACATCGCTCGGCAAGAACGGGATTGTCATCAAGACCTATTCAGACTGCAATCCTACATCGCATGAATTGCATCTCCTTGGGAAAAGCGAACGCTGCGCACTCTACGCCGTGTATGATTTCTTTGAACGATACATGGGAATTCGGTGGTTGACACCGGCATTCACACACATACCCGAGGAACCGCCGGCATTCATTCCCGCAATCGACCGTCGTTACTCACCTCCTTTTGAGTGGCACGATTGTACGTATCTTCATACATATTTTGACGAAGGGACCAATGCCGTTCGTGATTTCCGCCGTGTCCATAAGTACGAAGACGGATTCATACATGGACCTTTTGGGGGACACTCCCTATATTCTCTGCTCCCGCCTGAGATTTGGTTTAAAGAACATCCTGAGTATTATGCAGAAGTTGATGGTGAGCGCGTTGCTCCCAGCGATCATGTGGTGCGCGGGCTTGGAGAACTCGTTGAGGGGGATAAGATCGGTCAGCTCTGTTCCAGTAATCCCGAAGTGGCAGAGATAATTGGCAACACGATCAATAAGTTGATCGAATGGGATGACCCTGATTTCATCAATGCCCCGGTGACGCCGAGTAATACATGGGTGAGGAATATTGTGGGTTGGCATCCGAGCAAGAAGATCTGGTCGGTCTGCCAGATGGACTGGCCTGGTGCATGTGAGTGTGAGGAATGTGCGGCCATTGACAAACGTGAGGGTACGCCGATGGGATCCCTCCTCACGATGGTCAATCGCGTTGCAGATATCGTAGGCGAAAAACATCCGAAGCATTTTATTCAGACACTTGCATACGGGTATTCCGTGCCTGCTCCAAAGCATTTGAAGCCTCGCGATAATGTAATCATTCAGTTCAATACGATAACGGCCAATTTCGCCGTGCCGCTGGATGATGAATCTTCGGAACACAATAGACCCATTGCGAAGAATCTGACCAAATGGTCGCGTATCTGCAATAATCTACATGTTTATCACCATGTCCCAAACTACGCCAGCTGTCTCCGCATGAATCCCAACCTGCATACGCTGCAGCCAAACCTACAGCTTTTTGCGAGGCACAACGTGTGGAGTGTGTACGAACAGGCGGCAGAATTGGCGCCTCTACCGCCAATAGGTCTGGCGCCGCTCAGAAATTATATGATCGCGAAACTGGCTTGGGATCCGAACTGCGATATAGACAAGCACAAGGACGATTTTCTAAGGCTCTACTACGGCAAAGCGGCAGCCCCTTTCATCCGCGAATACATCGAGATGCTGGAACACAAAGTAGTAGAAGAGAAGGTGTTTCAGCCCTGGTTCGCCGAACCGTACTGGGTTGACTATGACTTGATAACAAAAGCGCAGGAACTATTTAGAAAGGCCCGGGAAGCCGCGGACAGCGATCTCGAACGTCTGCATATCGCTATGGCATATGCGCAAGTCGAGTATGCCGCGCTCGTGTATTGCCCAAAACTGCAGCGCAAAGGTTCAAAGCTATTTGCTCCGCGTCCGCCGGCGCCGCCTCTGGGTGAGTATATCGAGAAGCTGAAAAGCTTCGGGCTCAAAGACTACAAAGGTTGTCTTGATACGCCTATGGAGAATCTTCAGAAGAGACTGGAGGCTACTGCGATTCCGGCGCGATGCGAGGAAGTGCCGCTCGAGGTTTTGGAGAATGACCACGTTGCCCTGTGGGTTGTTCCCGAGTGGCAGGGCGCCGTGTTGCGGTGGCGCGTGAAGGATCACGATATCGAGCTGCTGAGAGGATATGAACACTACGGGGCGTTGCCGGTGATTTGGCGCGAATATACGCATACCCCGCCGATCGGCCAACCCATCGCCGAGACTTTCCGAGTTGTCGAGCACGCGTCCGACAGCATCGTGCTCGAAGCCGAAATGGAGAACGGATTGATGGTCCGCAAACGTATCGCCATCGCCCCGGAATCCAATCAGGTAGACTTCACGCTCACCGTGCACAACGGAACCGGCGAGCCGATGGTGCCGCTGGTCAAGAGCGTGCCGGAATTCTACACGCAGGGGCCCGTGCACCCGGAGATCTGGACGCAGGTTAGCGGCGAATGGGCGCGGCAAAATGCCGAGGCCGAGCCGTCGCGGCTCGAGATCCTCGACGAGGCGGAGTACATGGCGCTGGCGGCGCGCTTCCCGAAGGCCAAGTTAACTTTGGTCAGTACATTTACGCCGGGCGAGATGCAGCCGCTGCTCTGGGCGTACCGGAGCGAGGATCCATTCAACCAACTGAACCTTGATGTGCTGCCCAACCAGGCGCCGCTCGAGCCCGGCGAGACGCGCTCGGCGACAGTCTCTTACTACGTGACGAAAAAGAAACCCAAACGTATCCGCTGACTGGACAGCCACGGCAAGAAGCGCGTCTTGGCAGAGAACACGCGGAGCTTGCCGGAAGCGGCAGGCGTCCGGCCGTGAATTGTCCCTGGACATTGTTCAAAGATAGTCTTTGCCGCAGCCACAAGCGTTGGCGCCTACGTTTCCGCGCCCGCCAGAAGTCGGATTTTGTCCCCGCCATTGGCGTCAAGAACAGGAAGGAGCGTTCCGATGAAAAAGGGCTATTCGAAGGACGGGCTTTTCGCGCTTGGGCCGCAGCGCGTTTTTGCCGGGGAAAGCCTTAAGGAGATAGTGTTCCCGCTCGGCGGGATCGGTACTGGATCCGTTGGGTTAACGGGCCTCGGGGCGTTGACGGACTGGGAGATCTTCAACCGGCCAAATTTCGGAGGGCGTTTCCCAAAGACGTTCCCGGCAATATGGGCGCGGGAGAAGGGGAAAGAGCCTGTCTGCCGTATTCTGCAAGGTCCCTTGCCCCCACCTTATATCGGCCAAGGGCTCGGCGACCCGCACCACAGCGGCGAAGGGTTTCCGCATATGGACGGCTGCACTTTCAAAGGCGAGTATCCGTTCGCATGGATCGATTTCAAGAGCAGGAAATTGCCCGTGAAGGTTCAACTCGAGGCGTATAACCCATACATACCCAGCAACCCCGATGATTCGGGATTCCCGGCGGCCATATTGAAATACACCGTAACGAACAAGACCCGCAACCCCGTTGACGTCACTGTCGCGTGGAGCCTGATGAATGCGATCGGCGATATCGGTACGGGGGCAAGCGACAAGGTCATGGGCGAAGTCGAGTTCGGCTTAGGCAAAAACCTGAATGAGTATGTCGAAGACGGCGGTCTGCGCGGTCTCTTCTACACATCGAAGAAATGGGAGAAGGCCCATGCCCGCTTCGGCTCGATGGCGCTCGTGACCCCGAACAAGAACGTCACCGTTATGAAACAGTCGAGCCGCGCGCCGGGTTTTGCGTCGCAGCACGAGTTCTGGGACACGTTTTCTGTGACCGGCAGGCTTCCTGAGCACGACTATGGCCTCAGTGATGACGGGCGGAGCGACCCCGGCGCTTTGGGTGTGCGGATCAGGCTCAAACCGGGCGAATCGAAGGTCTGCACGTTTTACATCACGTGGTATTTCCCAAACTTCGAGAAGTATTGGCACGGTCATAATGACGGCGTAGAAAACCCCTGTTCCGACCCGGAAAACAAAGTGACCTGGAAGAATTATTACGCACACCAGTTTGGCGACGCACTTGACGCGGCCAAGCAGCTTCACGCCAACCAGAAAAGGCTCTATGCGGAGACGAAACGGTTTCATGACGCGTTGTTCTCGAGCACATTCCCCCCGTTTGTCATCGATGCGGTTTCCAGCCAGATGGCCATCCTCAAGACGGCTACATGCCTCCGGCTGCCCGATGGCACATTTTACGGGTACGAAGGATGCAAACCGGGTAGTGGTTGCTGCCATGGCTCTTGTACACACGTGTGGAATTACCAGCAAGCCTTGCCATTCCTTTTCCCAAGCCTCGAACGTTCGATGCGTTCTGCCGACTATAAGTACAACTTTCAGAAAGACGGCGGCATGGGGTTTAGAATCTTATTGCCATTGGGGGTTCCACCCACGAAGTTTCAGCCGTGTACCGACGGACAGATGGGCGGCATTATCAAGACCTATCGCGACTGGAAGATAAGTGGGGACGATGGCTGGCTCAAGACGGTGTGGCCCTCGGTGAAACGCGCACTCGAATATGCCTGGGTGAAGTGGGACCCCGAGAAGCGGGGCGTCATGCACGGTATCCAGCATAACACCTATGACGTCGAGTTTCTCGGCCCGAACCCGATGATCGGGTGCTACTATCTCGGTGCGCTTGTTGCGGCCGCGGAGATGGCCCATCACCTTGGCGAGCCGCGCAAAGCTAAAGAATATCGAGACCTTTTTGACAAGGGCAGCGCGTGGATCGAAGCCAATTTGTTCAATGGTGAGTATTATGTCCAGAAGTACGACCCCAAGGAAGCGCCCCAACACCAGTTTGGCGAAGGGTGCCTCTCCGACCAAGTCGTAGGACAGTGGCTTTCAAGTCTGTCGGGCCTCGGCTATGTGCTTGACAAGAAACGCGTCACGAAGGCGCTCCGATCCATATTTAAGTACAACTGGCGTGCCGACCTCTCGGATCACGCAAACGCGCAACGCGTCTATGCCGTTAACGACGAGGCCGGCCTGCTCCTGTGTTCATGGCCCAACGGCGGCCGGCCTGCCGTGCCCTTCATTTACTCCGACGAAGTCTGGACGGGCATCGAATACCAAGTTGCCAGCCATTGCATAATGGAGGGCCTCGTAAAGGAGGGGTTGGCAATTGTAAAGGGCGTGCGCGATCGTCACGACGGCATTCGCAGGAATCCCTGGGACGAATGCGAGTGCGGCCACCACTATGCCCGTGCAATGGCCTCCTATGCGCTCGTGCCGGCGTTGTCGGGTTTCACGTTCGACATGGGACTCGGCGCCATCGGGTTTGAGCCGCGGATCAACCCAGACAATTTCAAGGCCTTCTGGACCCTCGATGGGGTCTGGGGCACATACACACAGAAGGGCAAGAAAGCCGCACTGGACGTGCTCTGGGGCAAATTCACGTTGAGCCGGCTGGACTTGCCGGGCTTTGCCAAACCGGGGCGCCTCAAGTTGACCGTCGGCAAACGCGCCATCAAGGCTGACGCCGATAGCCGCGGATCAATAATCCTGCGCAAGGCCCTAAGGCTGAAAGCGGGGCAAACGCTCACCATCAGTCTGTAAGGACAGAATTGAGCAGAAGTGCATTGCCCAAACCGTGCTCGAGGCGACCAGGGCGGCGCCCGTGTCCTCAGTAATGACCGTTACGCGCCCCTCAGCGCGTATGGCCCCGGCCATTGAGGAGGCCTTTGGATGCAACGGCGAAGGCGACTTCAGCCGATTCCCCGACGAGCACGCTGGCGTCATCTTAATCGTCAACAGTTTTAAGCTTGGATCGTAGTGCCTGCCTGTGATCCTGAGCCTCCGCATGTTCCCGCAAGGCCTACGAGGAATCCGAAATCATACCACCCGCCGCAGTTGTTCGTTTCGTAGATTCGGACGTTTGGATTGAAAAGGCTCACGATAAAGGTGATCGGCGCGATGAGGCCATGCCATAGTCCAGCCCAGAACCCGGCCGGCTCGCATCCCGCCAGCTTGTACTTGGAGTTTGGACCTGCGACCGCACATGCGTTTGCCATTGCGTGATTCCTTTGGCTCTGTATTGCTGCTGCTCGTACGTCAGGAACGACTGATTGGGCGAGGTCTTTGCTTGAGCCAGTTTGCGAACGACGTCTGGCTCTCGCCAGAGGGTTTGCCGGCGCGCGTTCTGGGCAGTGCTAACGGCGTCATTGGCGCGGAGCATGGTCGCCAGTTGGGTGACGCGCAAAACAGAGTCTGCGCAAGAAGGAGTTTGCGCGCAAGAAAGGGACACGCAAGAAAGGGACAGACACGTCTGCGCTCGGGGACTCGCTTCGGGCTCGTGGGACTCGCTTGGCGTCAGTCCCTTTGTTGCGCTTGTGCTTATCCGGAGATTGGTCATGATAGGTGTTTGGTGAGGAGGAGTGAAGCAACGGATTGAGCGAACGCTCCCAGTGGTCTGCTTGGCACTCGGTGTCGAGAACGTCGCTCTCGAGGTTGCCGAGGTAGGATACGAGGCGGAACCATTTCCCGACGCCGCCGGTGACGCGTTTGATGTGGGCTGACCGGCGGGCCGGAGACAAGGCTCAGGGCGCTTTGCTCGTGGTTCTGCTTTTCCCTTTGCAATCAGTACGTGTTTTCGAGAACGGCTTCGCGAAGTGCGAGGAAGTTCTCGAGCGGCACATCGTTGTTCAGTTCCGTGCTGCTGCCTATCATGATCCGGCCTTCTGCCGCGTCTATCGCTTGTTTGACGGCGTCACGGACGTCTTGGGGAGAGCCAAGCGGCAGTAACTGTGAAACGTCGATGCCTCCCGCCAGGAAGAGGCGGGGATACCGTTGATGAATATCGGCGATGTCCATTCCTGCAAGCACCTCGATCGGGTTGAGGCCGTCGATGCCGGCCTCGACAAGGTCGTCGAGGATGGGATTCAGATTGCCATCGGAATGGAACAAGACTCTTATTCCCTTGGCGTGCCAGGCAGCGATTGTCCTTCCGAGACGCGGGAAGTAGTGCTCTCTCAACCAGATTGGGTTTAGAAACGGGCCCGAATTGAATGCAATGTCGTCGCCGAGAAATCCGGCGGCGATCCCATGGTTTTTGGGATAGTGCTGTGCCAGGGTGACGGCCACGACCGTATTCCATTCAAGCAGCGCCACGATGATCTCGGGGCAATCGGCAAGGAAATAGCTGAACGCTTCGAGTCCTACCTCGCCGAAGATTTCCATGAGCGCCGGCCCGGGGATTCCGGGCATGAAGAACACCTCGCCCAGTTTGCGCCTCTCGTTGTCAATCTTCCGCAACGAATCCTCTAGCAAGGTGTGGCGGCTTTCGTCCCAGGCCGACGGGTCGCACGCCGCCATTTCCGCGCGCTTGGCCACGGCATAGGCTTCCGCGTCTCGGTATTCCTTATGCTGCGTCCAGGAAGTCCACCGGTGATGCTTCTGTACTCTTCCATCTTCGAGCGTGTTGCTTGTTTCCCGACCGGGCATTCGCACGGACGGTCTGGTCGCATCGATTGCCGGCGCATACGCGGCATACGCGACCTCCTCAGCGTTCTCGAACGTTAAGGATCTGCCGGCGAAGTGCTCGATCACCGCATCGTTCCGCAGTAGATCAAACATCGGGGCGCGATCCGGCATATGTCCATCGAGCACCGCTGTAACTCGGTCAATCGAACCTTCCATGTAGGCCCTTTCCTTTGGAAACTGTCCCCAGCCCTCGAACCGGCGACACGCGTCCGCTGGACAAGCCTTCCGCTCGGTCTTGCGGAACCCTATCCCGCGTTTCCGTGCTGGCCCAATAGCTGCCCTTATCCGAGGGGGCCAGCAGAGTGGCGCGGATTTGCTGCGTTGGCCGGGGCGACTGGCCAGGCGTTCCAGGTCGCTTCGCAGTGTAGTTCAAACCACGAATGAACACCAATACACACGAATGCCCGCGGTCAGGGTGGACTGAGCTCGGACGGAGCGAAGAACCTGGCCGGCTCTGTTTTGCAGATATTAGTCCTCCCTATTCGTGGTTGGCCCTCGCGTTTCCTAGTATCTCGTTGCCCAGCAGGTGTTTTCGGACAATGTCCCAGTTTCCTTCGTGCTCTTTCGCGATAATGCTGAGACAGCCTATTTCCAGATGGAGTTCGTTGTCATCCCAACGGTCGCCAATGCCCGCAAGGAAATCGAATGTCTCCCGGAGGTCTCTCGCTATCGCGAGCCGTTCTTCGCGGGTATTTGCCAGATGCACCGGCCCTTCAGGAAATCCCGTCTTCCGGAGCCACTCTTGCGTATATGGCAGCGCGGATGGGGGCCGCGCACCGATATAGACGATCTGATAACGTTCGGCAAGTGCTTGCATGCACTCGACGCTGCCTGGCACAGCGAGGTCCTTCAGTATGGCTTCGCGTTCATAGAACGCAGGCGATCCCAAAACGGAAAGCTGTGAGCGTCTGTCGCAGATGGTTCCGTCAATGAATACAAGGACCGCTCTCATGGCGTTTCTCTCGTCACGCCAGAATAGCAGGTTACGACAAACACTGGCAATGCTTTCGTGTCCTCCATCGCCGAGGGACCATGAGCGTAGAACGCGGATTGACGCTGGGGTGTCTGCCTGCGGCGGACCTCAAGCGGGGGAAGAACACGGTTGTCCTGCCCGTTTCTTGACCGCGGCAAACGGCCACGCGGCTCACAGGCGGGCCGTGGCCGAGAATCCGGCACGTCTTCCACTCGTTCTTGAGATTGCAGACCCTCGCTACTTGGTCGTCATTCCTTTTTCGATGAGGTTTGCCATGTGGTTGCGGACTTCTAGCAGGGCGCGCGGATTCTTGTTGAAATAGTGCGGATCGACTAATACGGTTGTTGGAATGGATGTCAATCTCTCCGCGTCCTTTCGAAATGCACGATTGGGATGGTTTTGGCCCAGTTCTTCCAAGATCGAAAGGTAGCCCAGATCCTCGAGGCCGTCGCGGACGATTTTCATGCGGATACTGGGATTTGGGCCGGGATAGATCAAGTATCCATTGCCATTGTGCGTTCCTCCATAGGGAAAGGGATAAGGTTCCGCTGGAAGTTCCCAGCCTTTTTGCTCCCAATCGCGCCGATCGAGGTCCGGGGCCTTCCACTCCTGGTTTCCCGCCCAAATAAACATTCCCTCGACCCTGTATTTCCAGCATAACCACAACGCCAGGCGGTGTTCGATAGCTTCATTATCGATCTCGAGGTTCGGCGCATGAACCAAGGGACGGCATAAGTCAACGCGTATGGGCAGATGACAGAAGTAGAACCACAACGTGGATTCCCCTTTGTTTTCCGTAGCGAACTGCGGCCCCTTCCCGGTGGAGACGTCGGTCATCCAGATATCACAGCCTTTGTCGATATCTGGATGGCACTCGCTGGCGAGGAACACTTTTATGTCCGGGTAAAGTGAATGGAATTTCTGATATAGCGGCATGTTTTGGTTCCGAAACATTTCTTCGGTAGGCTCATCCGGGCCGATATATATTAATGCCTTATCGCTCCATCCTTTTTGCCGAATGTGGTCCACATACGTCTTCAACCTTTCCGGGGAATTTCCCCATTGGGGAATGCTGAATAGCTGCAATCCACGCGCAAAACAATACTCCAAGTTCTCGTCATGAATCTGAAAATCGCTCTCTTCTGAAAGGTAGAAATCTCTGCCAACGCATATAGGGTCAATGCCGTGTTCGAGAAACTCGCCGGCAAGGGCGCGGTATTCTTCGGGCGACATCCTATCGCCCCACGGAAAAACCGGCGAGGTCCACGCGACTACGGGGAAAGGCACGCGATCCGGCAGCGCGAAATCGTAGACATGGAGTTTTAAGTTGATGGCAAGCGATTCGCAGTCGGCCTCCAAACTCAATGCCCCTTCGTAGTCGCCGGAGGGCGCGTCTTTCGGGACCTTGATTTCCACCCAGAATAACCCTAAGTCGGTGCCGGAAAGCTCGATAGAATCATTTGGGAGTAGTATGTCCGGCCACATGCCCGTATAGAGAACGGGGTATCGGGATGGATTCGTTTTGACGTAACCAACGCGGTAAATATGGATATTCTCTGCGGGAATCGCGCCCTTCCCTGCCGTAGAGTCGAGGGGCCCGGCCGATAGCGAGACGTCGTGCAGCGCTTTCCCGATCTCCGGGAGCACGGCTACTTGGAAATTCTCATATTCATTTTTCGCAGCGGCCAGCCGGATCTCATTGGCGTATTCGCCCTTGAACCAATACTTGTTTAGCGGGACCTTTTCGAGTCCGTGCTGCAGGCCGACCAGAAAGTTTTGGGGGGTCTTTTCGCCTAACTGCGTTTTCAGGCGATTTCGGCCGTTGATGAAACGCCTCAGTTGATCGGAGAATGGCAGGCCCCAGTGGTCTACCTGGTTTTTCATTGCCTGCTCTTCTTCAGGAAGGGCGTCCAGGAATTCCTTATCGAGCTCTGCAGCGCCCCCGATTACAGGTAACCACCCACCGATTGCGGCGATAAGAAAAGACAACATCAACTTTTTCATCGTCTTGTACACTCCTCATTTCTCTTTGGACTGCCGATCCCTTTCTGGTGTGCCGGGTACGAAATCCCTTCACAAAGTCTCGCCTGTTTTCTCCTGAAGCGCCTATCGGCGGCAGGTGTCCCCACGCGTCATTGCGAGGAGTCTTCGACGAAGCAATCTACTCGACGGCGCCCAACCGTTATCCACACAATCACAAAGCCTATGGATTCATAGAAGTAGATTGCCGCGTCGCTCGGGGACTCGCTCCTCGCAATGACGGGAAAGCATGGCCGCGCATGACTCTGTAAATGAACTTCGCGCTCGGTACACTAGCGTTCACGGCGTCCTTTAGCGGCTGCAATGCCCTTGCGGTAGTATTCCCATTCCTGCTGCTCGAGCGGGAAGACGTCGATATCAGAGGGCTCGGCAGCCTTGGTTACACAACGGCGGAGAAGTTCTCGGGCGGTTACCTTGTCGCTCCACTTCAACCCGAGTATTTCCAGGGCCACGTCAGAGTCTTTTCTCAACGCGGCGCTCATCTGCGAGGATTGGGGGAAGCTGTCTCTATAGCCCTCGAACTTAGGACACCCGTCCGCCGTCATGTTCTCGCAAAGATAGCAGAAATCCGCAAGTTCGTCTGTGAATTCTATTTCGAGATCGGGGCAGTCGAGGATTTTCTCGGTATTTTCGATTACGCCATTGAATGCGGTTTTGGTGTAGGTTTCGGCCTGGTCGGGGTCGTCGAGCAGGCCTACGCACCAGATTGCCCAGGGGATATCGTAAGGACGCATCCGAAGCCTCATGCCTGACTTGCGGCCGCTGTCCTTCGTGTCCACAAGCCATCGTATCCGATCTAGCCGGTAGGCCTGGTAGGCGAGCCACTCGGGGGCGCACGGCGACTCGAGTCTAGCGCCTAGCTCTTCCAGGTAAGCATCAAGTCGCTTTGCGGCATACGGGTAGGCTTCCAGGCACTTCTCGGTTCTCGCCAAGTTTTCTTTCAAGGACATGATGCTTCCTCTACCGCTTGGGGCCTCGTGTTCGGGTGTGGCGACGTCCTTTTGTTTGGCATGCAAGCAGCCCAGCGGGTTCAGGCACACCCCAAGCGTCACTGTACGCACGGTTCTCAAGAACTTTCTTCGGTTCACGGCTAATTCCCCTGGTTATTGTAGTTTCTCAAAACCGGACGGGCAAGCGACCATACGCCCGGTTCGCCACCGTTCTGGCGCACGCGA
>DUZM01000086.1 GCA_013349485.1 Candidatus Hydrogenedentota bacterium
AATT
The DNA here is from genome assembly GCA_013349485.1 of Candidatus Hydrogenedentota bacterium. Taxonomy (GTDB): domain Bacteria; phylum Hydrogenedentota; class Hydrogenedentia; order Hydrogenedentales; family SLHB01; genus DUZN01. The sequence continues at coordinate 5 of DUZM01000086.1, forward strand.
GCCGACGCCGTCGCGCAGGAAACGGAGAACATTGCCGCCGCAATCGAGGTCGTCAGCGCGGCGGTAAAGAAAGGCGGCCGACTCATCTACGTCGGCGCAGGCACCAGCGGCCGGTTGGGCGTCCTCGACGCCGCCGAGTGCCCGCCAACGTTCGGCGTCGCCGCCGACGCCGTCGTCGCGTTGATCGCGGGCGGAGACGCTGCCCTACGGATTAGCGCCGAGGGCGAAGAAGACAACGCAAACAGCGCAGTAGCAGACATCCAGTTTCTCAAACCACCCGTTGGCGACAACGACGTCGTTGCCGGCATCACCGCGTCGGGCACAACGCCCTACGTCCTTGCGGCTCTGGACGAAGCAAAACGGCGTGGCGCACCAACCGTGCTCGTGTGCTGCAACCCGACGTGCCGCGGCAAGGCCGACGTGGTCATCGCAATGGGCACGGGGCCGGAGGTCTTGCCCGGTTCGACGCGACTCAAAGCGGGTACAGCCACAAAGATGGTCCTGAACATGATCTCGACCGGCGCCATGGCCCGCGCTGGCAACGTCTATGAGGGCCTCATGGTAGGCATGCGCCCGACCAACGCCAAGCTTCGCGGGCGCGCCCAACGCATCGTGGCCGTCCTGTGCAATACGGACGAAACGCGCGCCGCAGAGCTGCTTCGTAAAGCGGACGGCGCCATCGCCGTGGCGGTGCTGGCCGAGAAGATGGGCATTGAGCCCGGCGCGGCCCGCGCACGGCTCGACGCATGCCGGGGCATCCTACGTGACGCACTCGGGAATGTCCCATGAACCTCGAAGCCCTTCGCGAGAAACCCGTGCGATACGGCATCGGGCTCATGTCAGGGACGTCCTGTGACGGCGTTGACGCGGCCCTAGTCGCTATCCAGGGCACAGGCGCGCGCGCCCGCGTCGAGGTAAAGGCGTTTCGAACGTATCCCTACAGTCCCCGGCTTCGCAGGCAGCTGCTCGCGCCAAGAATGACGGCCCGCGACATCTGCGAACTCAACACCTTCCTCGGCACGAAGTTCGCCGATGCCGCCGAAAAACTCGCCGCCAAGGCGAAAGCCCACGACATCAGCGCCGATTTTGCCGCCTCGCACGGCCATACGGTGGCCCACGTTCCCCCGCGAGGCCACGCTGACGGCGGCACCTTGCAGATAGGCGATGCGGCCATGATCGCAGAACGTCTGAAAATCCCCGTCGTCTCAGACTTCCGGCCCCGGGACGTCGCCGCGGGCGGCCAAGGCGCACCGCTTGTCCCCTATGCCGATTGGCTCCTTTTCGCGCGCAAGGACAAAACCTACGCAACGTTGAACATCGGCGGGATCGCGAATTTCACTGTCGTCACGGAGCGGATCGAGGACGTCGTGGCGTTCGACACGGGGCCGGGCAACATGGCCATCGATGGAATGGCCCGGCTCGCCACCTACGGACGCATAAGTATGGACAAAGACGGCGCGCTCGCCGCCAACGGCAAACTCATTCCCGAACTGCTCGAACAATTGCTTGACCACCCCTATTTCGATCGAGAACCCCCGAAAAGCACCGGGTGGGAAGAATTCGGCCCCGAGATCTACCTCGAAGGCTTCGCCCCGCCGCAACACGGCGAACGGCTCGAAGATCTGGTTGCCACCGTCACGCTCGCCGTGGCCCGCACTATCGCCCAAGCGTTTCTCCGGTTCATTCAGCCGCAACATAGCGTGTCCCGCGTCATCGTAAGCGGCGGCGGGGTACTCAACGAGACACTTATGACGCTTCTGGTAAAAGAACTGCCTGACGTTCCGTTCCGCAAATCCGATCATTACGGCCTCCCGTGCAAAGCCCGCGAGGCCGTCGCGTTCGCCATACTAGGCAACGAAACCCTCTGCGGCACACCCAACAATGTCCCCGCCGCCACCGGCGCACGCCGCCCCGTCATACTCGGGAAGATAACAGTATAGCGTTTTTTAGTGAATAGCCGTATGCCAAGCTGCATTTGACGATATACTAAGTAGATCGGAACAGCAATGCTTGCAGTGATAATGCCTTTGGCTACGCGTCATTCTGAACGAAGTGAAGAATCTGGTCTCAGCCAAAGCCTCTTGTGGAATGAGATCCTTCGCATACGCTCAGGATGACAGGAAGGCCATGGCTTGCCTGGAGTCATATGTTCTTATGGTGAGGACTTTATAGCAGGCTGTCTGAATAGACGTAGGGGAACACAGCGCCAAAGAGCAGCGCCCGGCAAATTGCTCTGGTTTGAAAGGACAGCGTTCGCTTGGCTACGATAAAGGCATGGGCACATTTCACACAGCATGTACGATCGAGAATCACATTGACCGATCGAAGTCGGTGCGTGTACCGAAGCTGCTCGTCGACACCGGTAGTGAACACACTTGGGTTCCGACGGGAAAACTCAGGAAAATCGGTGTTGCCAGGGAAAAGAAAGACGTTCAATTTGTAATGGCCAACGGCACGGTGATTACACGCAGCGTCGGCTTCGCCATTCTCCGGATCGGCAAAGATTTCACCATTGATGAAGTCGTGTTTGCCGAGCCTGGAGACCTGCTGCTCCTCGGCGCACGGACCCTTGAAGGCCTTAACCTTACGGTTGACTCCACAAAAAAGAAGTTGGTCGCAAGCGGGCCGGCGCCCGCGGCCTAATCATCGGCGAGCTTAAGGGGACGGCAGCAAGAAGCAGGGGAGCTGTGCGGAGGGGAAACCATGGAATACCGGAAACTCGGATCGAGCGACCTCGAGGTATCCGTTCTTTCGTTCGGTGCATGGCAACTCGGTGACCCCGAGTACTGGGGCGCGGATGATCGTTCCGATGGAGAAACGGCCGTCCACGCCGCCGTTGACATCGGCATCAATCTGTTCGACACGGCCGAAGGCTACGGACGCGGCGCATCCGAGGCGGCCCTCGGCACAGCCCTCGGCAAGAGACGCTCCAAGGTGCTGATCGCGTCGAAGGTGTCGGCCCACAACTGCGCACCCGCAAAGCTGCGGCAGTCGTGCGAGGCAAGCCTGCGGCGGCTACGAACCGACGTCATTGATCTGTATCAAGTCCATTGGCCGTTCCGCGACGTGCGGTTCGAGGACCCCCACGCGGAACTCGTCCGATTGAAGAAGGAAGGAAAGATCCGCGAGATCGGCGTGTCGAACTTCGGCAAACAAGATCTCGACGACTGGATGCGCAACGGCGGATGCGTCTCGAACCAGCTTGGCTACAACCTGCTATTCCGGGCAATCGAGCATGAAATCCTGCCCTCGTGCCAGAAACATGGCGTGGGCATCCTGGCCTACATGCCCCTCATGCAGGGGCTTCTTACCGGCCGCTGGGAAACCGTCGACGAGGTCCCGCGACCCCGCTGCAGAACGCGGCATTTTGCGTCCTCCCGCGAAGGCGTGCGCCACGGCGAACCCGGTTGCGAGGAACTCGTCTTCGACGCCTTGGGCGAGATAAAGGTCCTCGCCCACAAGCTTGGCCAACCCATGGCCGCCGTCGCCATCGCATGGCTCATGGCGCAATCCGGCGTCACATCCGTAATCGTCGGCGCCCGCAACGCCGCACAAGTCCCCCGAAACGCCGCCGCCGCCGAACTGACCCTCCCGCCGGACGCTGTCGCCCGGTTGAACGAGATTACGGATCCCGTCAAACAACGCCTCGGCGCCAACGCCGACATGTGGCAGGGCGGTGACGGCAGCCGAATTCGGTAACACTGCGAACGGCGCCCAGTTTGACTCAAGAATGGTCTAGGTGCTACCGTGAATCCCAGCTAAACGGTTGCGGCCATGGCCATTTTGCTGACGCTTCTTGCGCGTTTTATGGCCGTGGATTCACCGTCAAGCGAAATGTTGCTGCATGATGTTTTCCCGGCAGTCCCTTAGGAATTGCAGCGGCAACTGCCCGCCGCCCTGACCGCACAGAGCCCCTGACGTCTACGTTTCAGACGCTTTCGCGCGGGGCGCCGGCTTTCCATTGAGGAGATCGAGTGATGTCAGAGTCGTCCGCCACACCGACGGGTGTTCATACGGCCGACGGGGTATCAATCAGCAGCGCCCCGTTTCCAAACTCGCGAAAGCTCTACGTAGTTGGGTCGGACCCGTCCGTTCGGGTGCCACTGCGCGAGATCCGGCAGGCCGCCACAATCGAGGACGGTTCCCAGAAAGCGAATCCGCCCGTGACCGTGTACGACACGTCCGGGGCCTATACGGATCCCGAAGTCGAGGTGGATCTTTCAAAGGGACTACCGCTTATTCGGCTCAATTGGATCCTCGAGCGCGGCGATGTCGAAGCTTCGCCCGGCGTCCAAACATCGAACGCAACGGAACGGAAACGGCTGCGCGCCAGGCCCGGATGCCGCGCCACCCAAATGCACTATGCCCGGCGCGGCGTAGTGACTCCTGAAATGGAATTCGTCGCGATCCGCGAGAATATGCAGTTGACCGAAACCGTCACGCCCGAGTTCGTCCGCGATGAGGTCGCGCGCGGCAGAGCCATCATCCCCGCGAATATCAACCATCCCGAACTCGAACCCATGATCATCGGCAGGAACTTCCTCGTAAAGATCAACGCCAACCTCGGCAATTCGGCCGTCAGCAGTTCCATCGAACAGGAAGTCGCAAAGATGGTTTGGGCCGTCCGCTGGGGTGCCGACACCGTAATGGACCTATCCACCGGCGAGTCCATTCACGAGACGCGGGAAGCCATCGTCCGCAACGCGCCCGTGCCCATCGGCACCGTGCCCATCTACCAGGCCCTCGAAAAGGTCGGCGGCAATCCCGAGGATCTGACCTGGGAAACCTACCGCGACACGCTCGTCGAACAAGCCGAGCAAGGCGTCGACTACTTCACGATCCACGCCGGCGTGCTGTTGCGCTTCATCCCAATGACCGTCGAGCGCCTTGCCGGCATTGTAAGCCGGGGCGGGGCCATCATGGCGCGATGGTGCCTCGCCCACCACAAAGAGAACTTCCTGTATACCCACTGGGACGACATCTGCGAGATCATGGCCGCGTACGACATCGCGTTCTCCATCGGCGACGGACTGCGCGGCGGCTGTGTGGCCGACGGCAACGACGAGGCCCAGTTCGCCGAACTCGAAGTCCAAGGGGAATTGACCCGCCGCGCATGGGAACACGACGTCCAGGTCATGAACGAAGGCCCCGGCCACGTGCCCATACATCGCATAAAGGAGAACGTAGACAAGCAACTCGAATGGTGCGCCGAGGCGCCGTTCTACACCCTCGGACCCATCCCAACTGATATCGCGGCGGGCTACGACCACATCGCATCGAGCATCGGCGCGGCCATGATCGCCTGGTACGGCGCGGCCATGCTCTGCTACGTCACGCCCAAGGAACACCTCGGGCTACCCGACATGGACGCCGTCAAGGAAGGCGTCATCGCACACAAAATCGCCGCCCACGCCGCCGACCTCGCCAAAGGACATCCCGGCGCGCAGGTCCGCGACAATGCCATGGCCAAGGCCCGGTTCGAGTTCCGGTGGGAAGACCAGTTCAGCCTGGCCTTCGATCCCGACAAGGCCCGCGCCCTGTTTGACGGCCAAATCCGAACCGAAGGTGAAACCGGAGCCCATTTCTGCTCCATGTGCGGACCCAAGTTCTGCGCGATGGAACTCGGACGACACGTCCGCGCAGAGATCCGCGAAAAAGGCATGGCCGAACGCGCAGAAGCCTTCCGCGCCCAAGGCGGAAGAATCTACCGGAGAAACACCTAGCGGTCATTTGTCGCTTTGCCGCGTGTCCCAGATAACCTGTGCGCTGCGTGCGAGGGCACATGGGCCAGGCACGAGACCCTTTGACGGTTCTGACCCGCCGCGTTAATGGTTCTAGGTATGAAGGGTCAGTTAATGAAAGCGGAAACAGTTTCTTTCACGTCATTGCGAGGAGTCTTCGACGAAGCAATCACTTCCACCCGATGCTCGTGCGACAAGTGGTCGCCGGGTCAGTCCCCGCCTGAGGCGGGGCTCCTCGCAATGACGCGGGAGAGGCGAGTACCGGGGGGTATCCTCCGTAGCGGGATACCGCGTCGGCCGGGGACTCGTACGTGAGGCGTTTGGATATCCGTTACGGATGCCCCGTTACAGAACGAATTGGACGAACGCCGCGGTAGTCTTCGACTCGAAACGACAGACCAGAAACTAGAAATGGACAAATAGCAACTGAAAGGCCATGATGCGAATCGGCCACATCGAGTTAAACAAACCGTTGGCGCTGGCGCCGATGGACGACGTGTCCGACCCGCCATTCCGAATGATATGCAAGGAAAACGGCACGGACCTGTTATACACCGAGTTCGCCAGTTGCGAAGCCCTCATCCGCAACGTCAAGAGCCAGTTGAAAAAGACCGAGTTCTCCGAGTCCGAGCGCCCTATCGGCATTCAACTCTATGGCAGCGCCGAATCGTCCATGCGCGAGGCGGCCGGCATCGCCGAACAGGCCGAGCCCGATTTCATCGACATCAATTGCGGCTGCTGGGTCAGGAAAATCGCCAACCGCGGCGACGGCGCGGGACTCTTGCGCGACCTGCACAAACTTGAGGCGGTGATCAGGGCCGTCGTAGGCGCTACGCGCCTCCCCGTTACTCTGAAAACACGATTGGGTTGGGACGCCGACAACATCGTCATCCTCGACGTGGCCCGGTTGGCCGAGCAATGTGGCATCCAGATGCTTGCGGTTCATTGCCGCACCCGCGTCCAGGCCTTCAAAGGCAAGGCCGACTGGACCTGGCTCGAGAGGGTGCGAAACGTCGTGTCAATCCCCCTTATCGGCAACGGCGACGTGACCCAGCCCGAACACGCCAAGCAGATGTTCGATCTCGGTTGCGACGGCGTAATGATCGGCCGCGGCGCCATCACCAATCCGTGGATATTCAACCAGATCAAACACTACCTTGCCACCGGCGAACGCCTGCCCGAACCCACCCTCGCCGAACGCATCGACATGTGCCTGCGCCACCTGAAAGCCGAGGCCGAATACAAAGGCGAACGCCGCGCCGTACTCGAACACCGCAAACACTACGCCGGCTACCTCAAAGGCCAACCCAACATCGCCAAGCTCCGCGCCGAACTCATGCAATTCTCCAACGTCGGCCCCATAGAAGCCCGCCTGAACCGGTTTCTTGAGGCTAGCTGCCAGAGCGATCTCGGCGGCTGCGGGCAATGTGTTAAGAATCCGAGGTTGCCAGGAACGGATTGACTTGTATATCCCCTGCATATACAATACATTCAATGACAAACGAGTTTAACAACATTGCGGGGTTTCAGTGGGACGAAGGAAACATTGACAAGAACCTCGTGAAGCACAACGTACAGGATTGGGAATGCGAGCAGATATTCTTTAACGAGCCTTTGCTTGTTCTTGAAGATCCTGCGCATTCCGCTAGGGAGCACCGATGGGCCGCGTTGGGTACGACAGACGCGGGACGGCGCCTTGTTGTGGTATACACACGGAGAAAGGAGCTGCTCAGAGTCATTTCGGCAAGGGACATGGCCCGGAAAGAAAGAAGGTTCTATGAAGAAAACGGCTAAACGTATTCCAGGTTTCAGAAACGAGGACGAAGAGCGCGAGTTCTGGGCAACGCACTCCCCGCTGGACTACTTCGACCTAGTCCAGGCCGGGCGGACCTTGTTGCCTAATCTGAAACCGTCTCTCCGATCAATCTCGCTCCGTGTGCCCGAGGGCATGCTTGCCGAACTGAAGACGCTGGCACACAAGAAAGATATACCGTACCAAAGCCTGATCAAGGTCTATCTGGCCAGGGAAATCATCCTGGAACGCGCCGCGTTGCGCGACGCTCCAGAAGCAAGCGGTGGCAAACCACCTGCGAGCCACGGATGAAACAGCTGTCGTGCTGGAATCACTGAAAACAGCCGTGTGCGAGGCCAACCTCGAGTTGGTGCGGCGGGGACTGGTGTTGATGACGTGGGGCAACGCAAGCGGAATCGACCGGGGCAGCGGCCTCGTCGTGATCAAGCCGAGCGGCGTGCCCTACGACGAGATGCGTCCCGGGCACATGGCCGTGGTCGATCTCGATGGCAACAAAGTCGAGGGCGAACTCCACCCGTCCGTCGACACCCCCTCGCACCTCGAACTGTACAAGGCCTTTCCGGCAATCGGCGGTGTGGTGCACACGCACTCCCACTATGCCACGTGCTGGGCGCAGGCCTGTCGGCCTATCCCGTGTCTGGGCACAACGCATGCCGACTACTTCTACGGCGAGGTGCCGTTGGCCGAGCCGCTCACCAAAGACGAAGTGGGGGAGAGGTACGAGCGGCACATCGGCCAGGTAATCGCCCGTCGATTCGAGGACCTCGACCCGATGCAATACCCCGGCGTGCTCGCGGCAAATCACGCCCCGTTTGCGTGGGGCGCCTCGGTTGCCAAGGCGGTCGAGAACGCGACCGTGCTCGAGGAAATCGCGCGCATGGCCCTGCACACGCTCGCGTTGTCCCCCGGCCAACCGCCCATCCCCCAATACCTGCTCGACAAGCACTTCCTGCGCAAACACGGCGCCGGCGCCTACTACGGACAGAAAGGCTGAGTTGTCAGTCGTCAGCCGTCAGCCATCGGCAGCAGTCAAGAAGTTGATTGGAGAAATCATCTTCCCCAAATGAAGACAGGTCCGCCGTGCTGGCGTCAACAGATAGGAAGAAAGGGCGCCCCATCTCACTCCTTCGGGGCCGCCCTTGTATCACGAAGTCTCTCGGCTTTGAGTCGCTCAGCCCGTTTTCGGCAGATTCGCCAACGCCTTCTTAATTGCCTCTTCGGGATACGCGTAGTCCTCGAGTTTCCCGGCAAGATACGCCTCGTACGCCGCCATGTCGAAATGCCCGTGTCCACTGTGCGCCAGCAGAATCGTTTTCGCTTCGCCCGTTTCCTTACATTTGAGGGCTTCATCGATCGTGGCGCGAATGGCGTGATCCGTCTCCGGGGCGCTGATGATGCCCTCGGTGCGCGCGAACTGCACGCCGGCCTCGAACGTGCCCAACTGGTGCTCCGCCCGCGCCTCGACCAAGCCGAGTTTGTGCAAGTGGCATATGATCGGCGCCATGCCGTGGTAACGCAGCCCGCCCGCATGCACCGGCGGCGGGATAAACTCGTGGCCGAGCGTGTGCATCTTAAGCAACGGCGTAAGCCCAGCCACATCGCCAAAATCATACGCATATAGGCCCTTAGTTACCGTCGGGCAACTCGCCGGCTCAACGTTCACAATCCGCAAGTCCGGTTTGGTCCCATCGATCTTATCCTTGACGAACGGTAAGAACATCCCCGCGTAATTCGAGCCCCCGCCGATGCACCCGACGATGATGTCCGGGTACGCATCGGCCATCTCGAGCTGCTTCTTCGTCTCGAGTCCGATAATCGTCTGATGCAACAGCACGTGGTTCAACACGCTGCCCAACGAGTAGTGCGTGTCGTCACGGGTGCCCGCGTCCTCGACCGCCTCGCTGATCGCCAACCCCAGGCTGCCGGGGCAATCCGGGTCTTTCTCGAGCATGGCGCGGCCCGAGTTCGTATCCGGACTCGGGCTGGGCACGCACGTCCCGCCCCAGGTCTCCATCATGATCCGCCGATACGGTTTCTGGTGGTAGCTGATGGCCACCATGTATACCTTGATTTCGACGTCGAAAAACGAGCCCCCAAAACACAGCGAGCTGCCCCACTGACCCGCACCCGTCTCCGTCGTGATGCGGTTGATGCCTTCCTGCTTATTATAGTAAACCTGCGCCACCGCCGTGTTCGGTTTATGACTCCCGGGCGGACTCGTCCCCTCGTACTTGTAGAAAATCTTTGCCGGCGTGTCCAACGCCTTCTCTAGCCGGTGCGCGCGATACAATGTCGTCGGACGCCACAACCGGTAGATATCCCGCACCACTTCGGGGATATCGATCCACCGTTCCGTGCTCACCTCCTGCTTGATCAGCTCCATCGGAAACAGCGGCGCCAAGTCGGCCGGACCCACCGGTTGCCCTGTTCCCGGATGCAACACCGGCGGCAACGGCTCCGGCAAATCCGCCTGAATGTTGTACCACTGCGTCGGAATGCTCTCTTCGTCCAGAAAATATTTAGTCCTCTTGTCCATGTCCCAATCTCCCCCAAGAAAAGTAATCTGCCGCTTTGGCCGTGAATATGACATAATAGCCCGATGAATGCAAGCCAAACGGCCGAGACGCCTCATGCACGCCGAAAGGGACTACACATGCTGCTGGTCGTCCTCAGAACCCTGGCCTTGATCTATATCGGGCTCGTCGTGCTCGCCTGGGCCGCCCAGAGAAAGCTTATCTTCCCCGCTTCGCGCGGCGTCCATTCTACCCCCGCCAGTTACGGCTGGAACTACGAAGAGAAGCTGTTGCCGGTCATGGGAAAGATCACGCAAGTGTGGTTCATCCCCGTCGAAGATGCGCGCGGCACATTCCTCATCTCCCATGGCAATGCCGGCAACATCGCAGACCGGCTCGACAGCGCCGAACTCTTCCGATCCATGGGCTTCAACGTTGTCCTCTACGACTACGGCGGCTACGGCAACAGCACCGGGAAACCCTCCGAGAAACGCTGCTACGCCGATATCCGCGCCGTCTGGCGTTACCTGACCGAAGAGCAGGGGATACCGCCCCATGAAATCGTCCTCTTCGGCCGCTCCCTGGGCGGCGCCGTCACCTGTGACTTGGCCCCCGATGTCGAGCCCGGCGCCGTCATTATCGAGAGCACCTTCACCGCGATGCCCGCGCTCGCCCAGGAGGTCTACCCGTTCCTACCCGCCAAGTATCTCGTTCGCCATAAGTTCAACAGCGCCGAGAAGATCGGTCGAATCACCGCCCCAGTCCTCATCATCCACAGCCCCGACGACGGGATTATCCCCTACCATCACGGCACAGAACTCTACGAACGCGCCAACGAACCCAAGCAATTCCTCGAAATCCAAGGCAGCCACAACTACGGTTTCGTGCAATCCATGGCTCTCTACAAAAAGGGAATCGACGATTTCCTCCGCACGTCACGCCAGCACCGTTCCGTAAGCGGCAAGAACGCCGTCGAGACCCCCTGAATCACTGAATACTTCGTAGTCCCTGGCGCGCCGTGACGGTAGGGGTCTGCAGTTCGGACGGCCGGGAACAACTCAAAGGTGGCGAATGCTCCTCAGAACGGCAGGGAGGGAAGGGACAGGTTTCAGAGGTTTCAAGGTTTCAGGGACATCCGTGTCTAAACGTGATCCTCACATCGGAGCGTGGGAACTCGTCACGCTGGCTGATTTGGACGCGCGGCAACACTCCTCGAAGAGTGCGCGGGTTTTGGCTTTTGAGCCCAGATTCGTAATGCCTGTTTCTGCGGAGAAGAAGTGCTTCTTGTCACGAAAGTCGATCTGCAGCCACGAGACTCCGCCCTTTCGGAAAAGCGTTCTTCCTATCCAACGCACTCCTGTTTCGCCGAGTTCAAATTCGATATTCATTGATTCGTGCGTTGTGAGATTACTTCCAACAAACATGGCCTTCTCATTGCCGATGAAAAGCACTCCTGTGCCCTCCCAGGAAGCGGGGTGTACGGCACCGCATCTCCAGGCAGAAGCGCTCCGAAAATGGCCGTCGGATCGATAATTAACGCGAAAGGAAGTTGTTGCTGCTGCAGCGTTAGCGTTTTCTTCAAAGACTCTGTTCTGGACTGCGTTCCGTACATCTCGGAGACTTCGAGCGAACAGAATGATCAAGGCAAATGCAGGCCCGAACACAAGCACAAGGGAAAACAGTATGGGAAACAGCATACTCATGACCCGCCTTCTCGGGTTCTATTCAACGCGTCTCTAGGTTCCGGTGTAGATTCCGGATTCCGGTGGATTCCGTGGGATTCCTGGGATTCCGGTGACATCCATGATAAGGATTTGTCAAGGGCAAAACGGAGATTTGCCTCCCCCGGGTCTTTTGGCTTAGGTTTCCATGGTATACTTCCTCTTGCCCGCGCGGAGGATACGGCAACGCT
>DUZM01000087.1 GCA_013349485.1 Candidatus Hydrogenedentota bacterium
ACCTCGCCGAGATCGAAGCCGTACCGTTTTTTGCCGGTTTGGCGCGTGGCGCCGATGGTAAGAGAGTGGCACGAGTAAGCCTCTCCTGAATTGAGTTGAATATGGGGGGGGTAGAATACGCCTGTTTGTCCGTCCTCGTGCCTAATCTTTGAATATGGGAAATCCAGGGAGACGAACAAGCCTAGGTTGTCATGTCGATAGAACGCTGCGATATCCTGAATCGTTGTGCTTGCCACCTCTGGTTCTTCCGGACTTTCAGCGTACCACATGCCGACCTTCTCGAGAACAAGGTCGCTTATCGGCATCAACGTGAGCGACTTCGTTATGCGGCCCGGCCCCGTCACCGCGTACTGGAGCGTCCATCGGAAATCATCTCCCTCGCCCTGGAAAGTCGCCTTTCGAGCCGGGCGGCCCGTGTCCTTCTTTACGAGTTCGACTTGATCCCGTTCGGGCGTGATTGTTCCGTCCTTTGTCTCGACTGCCCAAGGAGCGCCTCTGAGTTGGGGCATCTCCGCTCCGCCCACCAAGTACCGAACTTCCGCTAACCCTTCGACGCCATGTGTGAGCACCACCTGCAGTTGGTCGTCACCCACGGCAGTGCGCTCCTGCACTTCGCCGGTTGCGGCGAGAGCCATGCAAGAGAAAGTCACCACTACGAGACAAATGCCTGGAGCCTGCATCGCTTACCCCCTCTCAGTGTTTCTTATGTGCCGACAATTCATAGTGAGACGATGGCTGTAAAGACATATGGCCCTACGTTTGCTCGAGATACTCTCGAACAAGCTTCAAGGAAGCGGCGTGATCTTCCATGGCGGGGAAATACTCCAGGCCAAAGCAGCCGTCATAGCCAAGCGCGGTGATCCGCCTGAGAATCTCGGGATAATTCAGTTCGCAGTCAAAATGCTCGCCGCGTCCCGGGACGCCGGCCGAATGAAAATGGCCGATGACTTCGATGTTCTGTTCTATGGTGGCGATAATGTTTCCTTCCATGATCTGCATGTGGTAGACGTCAAAAAGAAGGCGGAGGTGGGGACTGTTGATAGCCCGTACCACCTCAGCGCCTTCCTGGGAGGACGCCAGATAATACCCGGGGTGGTCCACATGGGTGTTCAGTGGTTCCAAGAACAATGTGAAGCCCTTCTTCTCGGCAATCGCCGCAGCGTCGCCTAAGGCACGCTCAAGATTGCCCCTCATGTCACTTCGACTCAGATGCTCCGCTACATTGCCCGAGCATGTAATCGCCTTCGTGCAGCCGATCTGATTCGCAAACTCAATTACCTCCTCGAGCCGCTCCAGACACTTGGTGTGATCGTCCGCCAGAACCGGTGCGCCGCCAAAAGAACCGTCAGGAGAATTCACGACGACGTTGTTGACGGTAACGCCGGCCTGTTCACACGTGCGGCGCAACGAAGCGGCATCTCTCGGCTGAGCGCGGTCACAGTCCTGGCCGTCATAGGCGGCGTCGTGAAACCAGAACTCGACAACGCCATATCCACACGCCGCAATCTTGCTTATGCGCTCTTCCGTGGGTGAATCTGTGAACACCCCTTCAAGACATACGTCCAATTTCACCATGGTTTGTTCCTTCTTGCGCGGCCATACGCTATAGCAGGGCCTTCGCCACTTTCCTGATGCCCGCGGCAATCATGTCGCAGTCTTGCTCAGTCATCTGAGGCGGAATGTCGATGTGAACCGCGCGCCCTAGTAGGTTCAAGGTATTTGGGCACATGTCCTCGCTATAGGATACGTCTCTTCCCTTATGATAAGGACAAGTCCACGGGCAGCCTTCACGCGTGGAGGTTTGTTTGCCCAAAAGGTGCTTCCAGTGGGCGTAGATGTGCCAATCGGGAATCCCTTTGTTGAAAACGCCCGCTGCGTCAATTCCTTCGGCCTGCAATGCCTCAACGAACGGCGCAACCTTGCCCCGTTCCTCAAGCATGAACATGAGGCAGATACCGGTGTCGCCCTCCTCGTCATGAAGTCGCCGCATTGCGATACGTTCGATATCGTTGATCTGATTCTTTATCCGGCGTTTGTTCTCCCGCATTTTCTCTAAAAGGCCATCGAGTTTGTCGAGCTGAGCCAGCATCACCGCGCCGGCCAGTTCACCCATCCTGAAGTTGACGCCGCAAAAAAGCTCGCCCTGGTAGCGTTCCGGGGCAAATCGATCCGGGCGCCAACACGCCGCGGTATCATGATACCCCATGAGGCGGTCATACAGTCGGGCATCGTTTGTGATACACATTCCGCCTTCGCCCGCAGTGATCATCTTGTGATACTGAAAACTGAAACACCCTATATCCCCAAACGTCCCCAGTTTCTTCCCCTTGTAGGAGCCGCCACACGCTTGAGCGACGTCCTCGATAAGGAACAGACGGTTACTCTTGCATATGTTAACAAGACGTTCCATATCGCAAGGCGCTCCCCGCATGTGAACAGCAATAACGGCTTTCGTGCTGTCTGTGAGCCGCCGCTCGAGATCGTCAAGGTCCAAGGTGAACGTGTCGTCAATATCGCAGATCATGGGAATCGCTTTGGCGGCAACGATCGACGCCGCCGAGGCGAAGAACGTGTATCCATTCACGATCACTTCGTCTCCTGGTCCCACGCCGCCGGCAACCAATGCGCTGATTAGTGTGGAAGTGCACGAATTCATTGCCAATGCGTGTTCTGCGCCGAATTTGGCCGCGAACCGCTTCTCGAGTTCGGCGACTTTCGATGGATGGTCCTCGGGTCCGTAATATCGGAAGAGATACTTGTGGTCCAGAACCTCGAGAACCTCTCGTTTTTCCTCTTCGCCTATTTCCTGGCCGCCGGGATACATGGCGATATTGGGCGTGGTCTTTGCCTTTGGTCCCCCTTTGATGGCCAGTTTATCATTCTTTGCGTGTTTGAACATGGTCCCCCTCTCGCAGACCGCGTCATGCTTGCTGACTCCAGTTAGCCCCGAACGCTTCCTACTCGCCGCTCGCGGTCTTTTCCCTTTTCTCATCCATACACGTCGTCGAATTGGCGTAACCCAGGTAGTAACCGTGTTTCTCGACCGCACGGTAGAAAGCCAAGATGTTCTCAAGCGGCGTATCAGGTTGAATATTATGAGAAGGCCCTAAGATCAGCCCGCCCCCGGGGCCAACGGTCCGAATGCGGCGTTCCACCTCTTGCTCGACGTCTTCCGGCGTACCGAATGGCAGCACCTCCTGTATGTCGACCGTTCCCCAGAAACAAAGGTTTTGACCAAACCGTTTCTTAAGATGCGCCGGATCCATTGCCTTGGGCTGCACGGCGTTCAGTATGTCAACGCCGACCTCAATAAACTCCGGAAGCAACGGTTCGATGTTCCCGTCGCTGTGGTAGGCAATCTTCACCTCCGGATTCACGTCCTTAAACGCACCTATTAATTGGGCATAAAGCGGCTTGAAGAACTCACGCCACATCTCTGGTGACATCAGCAAGGACGCTTGCGTGCCAAAGTCATCACCCATCCATATGATATCTACGCCTATCTCCGCCAGCGTCGTTCCGGTGACCAGCTGAAATTCATACAACTTCCCAAGAAGTTTGTTAGCGAAGTCCCTATTCACTGCAAGGTCTACCATGAACCGATCAAATCCTCGTAGATACCACGCGCCCTCGAAAGTTGTGCAAGGCATTGCACCCACAATCGCGTGGGTGTTTCCATGCTCCCGAACGAGTTTTCGAGCGGCCTCATACCGCCACGACTCGGTGGGGTCAGGGCACGCGTAGGAGTCCAGCCGTCGCTCGTCCTCAAGCGGACGGCCCACCACTTCCGTGTAACGCCCGCCGGGGATGTCGACCCATCGCCACCTCAGTCCCCACTCACACGTATACTCCGGGGCATCGTCCACCGCATAGAAACTCGTGGCAATGCCGTGCCACGCCACCAGCAAATCGTGGCCGAGGGCAATAGGCAGATCCGAGATCTCGCCCGTGTACGCCTCGACAGTGGCGTCACTCAGCCCAAGATGCGTGGAGATCTTCTCCGCCGCTTCAGGCGTAAAATCCACCTGGATCGGCACCCGATCGGGTTCTTCGTGGTGCAAGGCAGTCAGCACGCGCTGACGCGACGTCATCGCAGCCGGTTTCTTTTCAGGCAATTCAACAGTCTTGTCCACAGAGTGTTCCCTACTTCTTAGACAATGTCAATTGCGCATTAGGTTGCCTGCGCGTGGCTGAAGCCGCCTCTCTTTAGAAGAATCATCTCAGAACAGGATCTGGATAGCCCCTTTAATGACCCCGGAATACGCACCTCAGAAACTGCAACACACGCGTCGACTCCTCGGAGGACATGACGACGCGGTCGCACCGCCAAGATTCTCAGCGGAATGCCTGCCAAATGCCCCCGATTCGTCAAGTCGAACCTAACGCTTCTTCGAAGCACCGAAAGCTGACGCTCCTGTGGCCTTTTGGTGGTATTCCATAGTCTTTTTCAGAATATCTTGTGTCTTCTTGTGTGCCTCGAGTTCCTCCTCAGTCATTTCAGGAGCAATGTACTCGATCTCTTTTGAGCCACCGCAACCAGCCACGGACACAACCAGGATAAGACAAACCAACCCAAAACGCAGCGTCATCATGAGTACGAAATCCTCCATGCCTGCTCGAAGACAATGTGGGTCAGTCAGGAACGCCCTTTCCCGCGCACTTTTGGCGAGTGCTGCGGCGGGCATCGTCAGCCCCAAAGCCCGCCACAGCCAAGCCGAATCACGATCGGGAAAAGTTGACAGCCATCAACCTGAACCGCCAAGGTGGTTCCAGTTCGCGGTCATTAGGTTCCCAAACGCCGGAAGATCAGGAATGAAGCACGGCGCCTTGGTGTTGAACCGAATGAACTCGACGTGGCCATCCATGTACAAGCAGTTAATTCCGCCCGGCAAGTGGTTGAATTGGAGCAAGCCGTCCTTCCCGATGCCCATCACGTCCGCATACGCTATGTAGGTCCACGCGTCCCACATCACCCATAGGTCGCTTTGGCCCATGTTCGTGGCAGCAGGATTGTTGATATCCGTGATGAAATAACGCTCGATGCCCTCTCTGAGACGACGGATCCCCTCATCCCTTATCCACGTCGTGCCGTCGTCGTCATACGCATAAGCGTCCCAGAGGTGGCAGTAGGGGTCCTCGGGAAGACCAAGGCTGAGAAAGAAGATACAATAGCCGCCGAACATGTTGTGCGCGGCGTCAATGTCCTCCTGCCCTACCCATTCATGCACAGACATGCTCGCCAACAACGTGTCCTCACAGCCGGTCTTGTCGCCCGCTCGCGATGTCTCGGCATACTTCACCGGTTCGCTCAACGGCAACGTGTTGACACCGCCAATCATGTTATGGAACATGGATACGGTTACTGTGGCATACGGGTTGTAGACGTATGAGGGCCCTATGTTTAGATAGTAGTTAAGGCAGTCTTGTGATACTGCACCGCTTGGGACGCCCTCAGCCAGTCTGCGGATCTGGGCCGCGTAGTCTTCCTGAATCCCGAAGTCCCCATAGTTCGCCATTTGGACTACTTCGATTCTGGGATCAGAAGGACAGATATTGATATTGGGGTCGGTCCAATACTCCGGATAAAGCTCCTGACCGTCGATGCACCCCTGCACGGCATGGGTCCTCGTCTTGCCCATACCAGGCCACATGTTCCTCTTGGCTTCGTTTGCGTACATCTTGCAGATCAAGCCCCATTGCTTGAGATTGCTCGCGCAGGAGGCCCGTCGCGCGGCCTCACGCGCTCGAGACAGTGCAGGCAGCAGAATCGCCGCCAGAATGCCGATGATGGCTATCACCACCAGCAACTCTATCAATGTGAATCCTTTTCTTGACATCGGTAAAATACCTCTCTGTTTCTGGAGTTGCCCCCGTCTAGGCCTTGTTGTTGTCCCGTCTGATAGTCACTGCTTCCGGAATACCCAAGCGGTCTGAACTGCGCAGAACATCACCATCCTCTTGAATCCGCATCCCCCCTTTCTTCCGAGGCCGTGATTGCCCAACATAAGGTTCTCCCCTGAACCTAGAGCCCCCCAAGCCCGCCACTCCGTCGCCTGTCTCTCTGGCGCCTTGCAGAGCCGCCCCAGGCCGTTCGCTAAACCGAACACCAAAGGCCAATATAATGCATATTTCGCAATTTGTCAAGGCGTTTTTTCTGCAAAATGGTACCAAGGTAATCGGCGTTCCCTGCTCGCGTTCGATAAACCAAACAATAGCCCGCCTGAGAGCACACACAGTGTCTACACGCGCATTGCCCGGCGCCTGCGAGGGCAAGCCCATGCCTTCAGATGATGTAAGCTATTCATTTTAAGTATCTTACAGAATACGTCCGCCTTCGCCAGTCTCGTCTTGCACCGCCAAACGGCGCGTGGTCCGGGGAGCGTAACGAGTGGCGCAGTTAGACCGGCTTGCGCAAGTAGCCGATGAAAGTAGTGGGAGCGCAGCAACGATGGGGCTCGAAGCTGCTGCGGAGACTGCGTTGAATGTAACTCAACCCTTGGCAGGGCGAACAGCATCAACAGTCTGCCGGACTTAGGCTTTTGCCAAAGAGCGCAACGCCCAGTATTGCCCTGTATTGGACGGTCGCGACATCGGGAGAAATTGAAACACCGACCGCCTGAATATGCAACAAGCGCCACAAGATGGCCTAAGTCCGACACACTGTTAGCCCAGACAAATCCCAGGAAACCGCGGCGAAGTGACGGAGATGCCTGCGAATGCAGGGCGCACAACCGAGACCCGCCGAGGCGCAAGGCGGCGAGCACGCCGACCGACCGCAACGCAGTAGCCGCAGGTAGATGCGCCGCCGCAGTAGATTGCCTGCCACTTGTCCGGGCCAGAGGTGCTAGGAGCGCTAGTAGCGAGGCGGCTCATATGTCGTAACGAGTCTTAACGGATTTTTCCCGAGATTGGTGGCCCGGTGTTCAAGGCCGGCTTTGACATAGAACGCATCCTTGGCGCCGAGGGTCCACTCTCCCACCCCCTCGATTTCAAGCCGCATCGGGCCGCCTTCCAAGACTACGCCCCCTACGTCGCAATCGTGCACTTCCCACTCCGGTTCAGACTCCAACGGCATGACGGTCTCGAAGAGCATTTCAAACCTGAAGTCGTCCCGCTTCGGGAAAAGGAGCTCCGCGACCCGGTAGGCATCGCTGACGCACCTTATATTGCGTGAGGGGAAAACGGGCGATGTGTTCTCGCCGGACGGATTGGCAAAGAACTCGGCAAAATCCGTTCCCAGACCCTTGAGGATTCTGTGAAGTGTGGCCAACGTTGGGCTGCTTTGGCCCTTCTCGATGGCGGACAGCGACGCGGGTGAAACCCCGACTTGCCGACTTATCTCGCGCAGACTTACGCCCTTTTCTTTGCGGAGGTTCTTGATGAGTTCCCCTGCGTTGCTCGGGTCCATATGTTCTCCCTCTTTTCGATTGCAGTCCTCACTGCCGCGAGGCCAAGCGAAGGATTTCGTCTTCTCGGCCGAAGGGTGCGTTTAGCCTCTTCTCGGTTACGAGCTACGTCAATTGATGATATCCCCTCCTTGGCACATTCACATCAGGCGGGATCGACTCGGGGCAATCCAACTTGCCAAAATCAAGGTTCCGCGAGGCGGACAATGAAGCAGTTCTAAACTACGAACCACATTTCGCCTCGCCTGACGTCAAGGCCCCCCTCTCTACGCGGGTGCTTCGCGCCTAAGTCTGCCTGATTCCGTACGTGAGAATCAAGAGTCCGAATCAAGCCATTTAAGATCTTACCGGAGGTGGTATTGTCCTGCCATTTGCGATCTTACCAAGATTGGGAGGACGAACGGTGGCAGGAGAACGGGTTTTGGACAGTTTGAAGAGATATCGTCAACGGTATGCTAAGGCGGATCGGGCGGGGCGCTCTGGGCTGTTGGATGAGTTCTGCGCCCTGACGGGCTATCACCGGAAGTATGCGATTTCGCTTTTGAGACAGCCGGCGGATAGTCGCGCGCCGGGTTCGACGCCCCGGCGGCGCGGGGAGACGTATTCCGAGGCCTCGATTCGGGCGCTGGAGTGCATATGGAAGGCGGCGGGCTATCCGTGGTCGGTTCGGCTTAAGGCGATGGTGCCGCAATGGCTGCCGTGGGCGCGTCAACACGTGCGGGGGCTGACGCCGGAGGTGGAAGCGGAGGTACTTCGAATAAGCGCGCGGCAGATCGACCGGCGGCTCGAGGAAAAGAAGCGGCGGCGTAAGCGGCGCCTCTACGGCCGCACCAAGCCGGGAGCGCGTTACAACGATCCTGTGCGTGACCATACCTATTTGCGATTTGCCCGCTGTTGTCTGCTTACCGATCCTTACTGAGCGATGAGAAGCTTTCTTCGTTCGGTATTCTGAACATGCCCCAGCCACTATACGGGACACCACAGCCGTTTGTCAATATCAGAACGGCACTCTTCGCACCCATGGTCGTTCGGTAAACCAAACGGATCGCCGGTGGCCAGAACCTGCCTTTTTGGCGTGCCGCCATGCGGAGCCACGGCTCGAAGCGCACAACAAAAGGTTTATGCCCCCTGTTTAGCGCTTCCCCTTCGCTGGCGACCCGGTGTTTGGTATACTGAGCGCTGAGGTACACACGCCACCGTGAGCCGAGCAAACAGTCTCACTAGCCTCTTGACTTGCGGGCGAAAGCGGGGTATATTGAGCCCAGGCTGTTTAGTATACTGAACACGTGCGCCATTTTGGGGGTTCGGTGGCCCTCGTTGTGACGAACGCTAACCAAGGTAGGGGGTTGAAGATGCGAAACCGGCGTCTGTTTTCATTCATTGGAGTTCTTACCGCGGCGACGATGCTTGCCTTAGCCGCGAAAGGAGGGGCAGGAGAGGTGGAAGGAAAAGTCGAGTATCTGGGTGACGTGTTGGTCGAGCGTGTGCTCTATTATACACAGGCTTGGGGCGAGTTGGGCATTGACGTGGCGTCACATGCGCCGAATGTTGAGCCCAGTCCGCTGAAGATCAAAGACCAACAGTATTCAAAAGGACTTGGCCACAGTCCGGGCGACATTCTCGTCGAGCTGGACGGGCTATATTCGTCATTCGACGCCGATGTGGGCGTTCAGGCCGGCGTGGGCGATGTTGCGAGTGTCGAGTTTCAGGTCTTTGTTGACGGCAAAAAGCGGTTCGACAGCGGCGTAATGCGCGTGACGAACCCCGCCAAGCCTGTACAGATCGATGTGGCGGGCTCCCAGGAGTTGCGCTTGGTGCTGACCGATGCCGGGGACGGCATCATCGGCGATCAGGGCAACTGGGCGCATGCGCGGTTGACAAGAGACCCGTCTGCAACGCCCCGGCCCCGAGAGCTTGGGATAGACGTGGGCCAATTCGGCCGCCTGGTGACGTGGGACGCCAATCGCACAGAAGGATATCAGCTAATCCGGGTCAAAGAGGTCCCCGCGGAGGCACTTTTCACGGAACGCGAAGTGTTGGTGGACGAGGATGGGGCATTCACGGTTCCGGTTGGAGAGAGTGGGACGGGCTGCATCGGTTTCCAATGGCTCGAACGGCGGCGAATATCACAACTCGAAGTGCGACCTCTGAACGAATGGTCCTTTTCAGCGGACGATGTCGAGGCCCAGTGCTGGATGGAGGACAAGGGCGTCGGGTCGCCGGCCGGCTCGCCCTGGCAAGGACACTGGGAAACACTTGAGGTACGCATCCAAGAGGACGAAAAGCGCTGGGTGTATATTCCCCGTTGGCAGCCGAAGATGCTGGGTTCTGTGGGCGTGTGGAAGATAAGGCTCGTCTTTCCACCATCGGATGAGCCCATACGACTCAGTCAACTCTCAGCCTATACAGTATCCCGCTGGGCCACGGTTGACCTCTTTGTACAACTCGACGAAGCGCCGCCTGGCGAGTACGGCGTGGTCGAGGTCTACAACGGCGTGATCGTCGGAAACGTGTCCGGCGCCGCCCATCAGTGGGATTTGTCTGAACCCACTACTATCACCGTCCGCTACAGTCTGCCCTGGCCCTTGAAGACAGACAGTACGGTCTTGCGATTCAAGTTGCCGGAAGGGGCATTTGGCGTGAGTGTAAACGACGTGATCGCAAATGATTGCGTTTACGTGGAACATGCCGGACTGTTTGTGGCTCGATAACCCTTGAAGGAGGGATTGGCCGCTTACAGAGGGAAGATAGCGAATAAACGGACGATTCTGGAAGAGGTCCGTTCGATGCCTGACCAAACGTACCCGCAAGCGGTGGCCAAAACGCATGGAGCGTATACGGCCCACCAGGAACATTCGCCGACGCTTATCTCTCTGGCCGGAGATAATCGCAAGGTCTGGGTAGAAAGGAATGGCGCCATCCGTTTCGCAATCACGGACGATTTCCTGCTTTGGACGGGGAAAGTGCCAGACTATCCCTGTGAGCTAAAACCCAAGTTCGGGTCAGGCAATGAGGCAGGGCTCGAACGCAAGCTGTACGAGGGATGGTTGCCTGTCCCCGTTGTCACCGTCAAGGAAAACGGGGTCGTCTACCAAGAGCGCGTCTTCGTGGCTCCATACGACAACGAGTACCTGGCAAAGGGCGCTCCATGGTTGAGCAAACATGCGTTGGGGGGCGCGGAGTTTACTATCGAGAACACGACATCGGAACCTGCCGATGTGTCACTGGAGCTGCGTTTCCTGGCCGACTGGAACGAGAAGGTTCCTGCGAGCCTCGAAAAGAACGCGCTTAGTCTTGTGGCGCACAAACTCGGGCGCCTCTTAATCTCTGTGGACGCCACGGAATCACCCATGTTAGATGGCGAAGTTAAGGAAAACACGTTCATTCTGAAAGGCGAACTACCCCCTAGGACGTCCGCACGATGCTACGCGTACATTCCGACTTGGGACATGAGGCCCGACGAGTCTCCCTTACTGACAGGGGGGGAGAACCTGCTGGACGATGTCGAAGCATATTGGCGGCGGCTTCTGGCGCCCGCTATGCAAATCGACATCCCGGATCCTGAACTTGAGAACCTTATCCGTGCATCGCAAGTCTACTGCATGATCTGCGCCAGACACGAGGACGAGGGCTCGCGGTTCGCAATGTGGTATGGCGGGATATTATACGGCGCGCTGGAGGGTGACTCTCACTACGGCATAATCGGGCTGGATTCAATGGGGCATCATGATTTTGCCCAGAGGTGTCTCGACTTCTTCGTGAACCGCTACAACCCGGAAGGTTTTCTCACAATGGGCTACACATTGATGGGGACCGGATGGCATTTGTGGATACTGTCGCAACACTACGAACTGACCAATGATCGACTGTGGCTCGAAAAGATTAGTCCCGAGGTAACCCGCGTATGCCGTTGGATCATGGAGCAGCGCGAAAAGACGAAGAAGCTCGATACACATGGGAACAAAGTGGCCGAGTACGGGCTTATGCCGCCGGGCGTCGAAGCGGATTGGAACGCATTTGCCTACTACTTCTGCTTCAATGGCTACTTCTATGCGGGATTGGACGGTGTCGGACGCGCTCTTCTGGATCTCGAACACCCCGAAGCAGAGGCATTTGTCAAGAGTGCTGAGGAACACCGTCAAGAGATTCTAAGGGCGTTTCACCACGCACAGGCGCAGGCGCCTGTCCAGCCGTTGCGTGACGGCACTTGGGCGCCATTGTATCCGTCGCAGGTCCATTGTCCTGCGCCGACCAATGATTTCTTTCCAGGCGAAGACTTTAATCGAACTTGGTGCTACGACGTCGAAGAAGGCGCGCATCATCTTGTGGCGCAGGGCGTCCTCGATCCCAACAGCCAAGACGTCACATGGATGGTAGATCATATGGAGGACGTGCACTTTCTGGCAGACGGGTGGTTCTACTACAAGGCAGAGGAGTCGGAAAAGGACCCCTTCAACCTAGGCGGGTTCTCAAAGGTGCAGCCTTATCTGACGCGCCTTTCGCAAATCTATGCCTTGCGGGACGATGTCAAGCCGTTTATCCGTTCCTATTAC
>DUZM01000088.1 GCA_013349485.1 Candidatus Hydrogenedentota bacterium
AATGGACGGCGTTTGCACCTATTATTCCGTTCGATCTCGCCGCTTCGACCCTTCCCGTCGTCTTCTTGTCGGTTTTTCTGACCAACCCGACGGACGCGCCGTTTTCGGCTGCGACGGTCCTTAACTGGGAGAACCTCTGCGGTTGCATCCGTGGGCAGTTCCCCGTCGATCGTGGGTCGATCCGCCCGTTTGTGATGGTAGCCGAAGCGGGACCCGAGGCCCCGTCGCAGGAGGAAGGCCAGAAGTCTCAGGCGCCTGGTCCGTCCCGCGCGAGGGGACTCAGTTTCGGCGTCCGAGAGGCGTATGCCACCAACGCCCACGGAAACTACTGCCTTGCCACGCTGCCCCCCGACGACGTCGCGGTGTCGTTCTTGGTCTGGGACGAGCGCGACCCGGAGCAGTTGGCGACGTTTTGGCGCCGTTTCCATGACGTGGGCCACTTGGGCAATGAAGAGTCGGAACGCGCCGAGTGTCATTCGGGCGCCTTGTGTTGTTCGTGTATCGTGGCTCCCAAGCAGAGCCGGGCCATCGTCTACGCACTGTCGTGGTATTGCCCGCGGTTTGTGGTCAACGGCGAAGATCTCAGCAACAATTACACGAATACGTTTCAAGACGCCATCCAGGCCGCCGTCGCCGCCATGAAGTATCAAGACTACTATTGGAGGGCCGTGGACGCGTGGCAAAAACGCATATTGGGGGCTTCGCTCCCGCGTTGGCTCAGCCGGATGCTTATCAACAACAACTGCGTGTTCTCGACCAATACGCTGCTTACGCGCTCGGGTCGGTTCGCCATGATGGAGACCCCTTGCGACCCCGTTATGGGCGCCCTGGACCGCCGGTTCTACAGTTCGTTGGGCACGCTGCTGTTTTACCCGGCCCTCGAGGAACGCGAGCTTTCCTTGTTTGCGCGAACACAAGATCGACAGATGCCGGGGCGGATCGTCCAGAGCCTCGGCAAGATGTCCGTCCGGGCGCCGAGCCACGGCCCGGACGGCATCGAGCGGATCGACATCAACGCGAAGTTTGTGTTGATGGCGTACCGCGACTATCACATGACGGGCAACCTAGCGGTGCTGAAGCTCTTGTTCCCGAGGGTCCGTCAGGCCATGGAATACCTGCTCGAGAAGGATGCGAACGGCGACGGGTTGCCGGAACAAAGCGGCTGTTCGTCGATGTACGACGGCTGGGCGTTCCCCGGCGCCAACAGCTACACATCAAGTCTTTGGGTGGCGGCGCTGCGCGCGTACGCCATTCTGGCGCGGCGCATGGACGATATCGAGGAGGCCAAGAAGTACGAACGACTGCTGCGCAAGGCCATTTCGAGTTTCAAGCGGCGGTTCTGGAATGAAATCGGCGGCTATTATCGCCTGTACGATGGCGACGCGAACGCGGCCGCCGGCGGGCCCCATGACGGGTGTCACACGGGGCAACTTGCGGGGCAGTGGTTTGCGGATTTTGCGTGTCTGGGCGACCTCTTTCCTCAGGAACAGATCGAGCGCGCGCTCGAGGCCATTTTTTGGAACAACACGAAAAAGAAAGGCATGGCCGAGGGGATGATGCCCAACGGCAGTCCGTGCCAGAACCCGCCGTCGTTTCCCGGCGATCCCGAGGCGAATCTTGGCTGGCCCAACATCTCGTTGGCGCACTACGCCGCGCTCCAGATCTACCGGGGCGACGTCGATCGAGGCCTGCACGTAGTCCAGAAAGTGTACAACAGCATCCATGTACGACGGGGACGGCCGTTCAATCAGCCGTTGCGATGGGATCTCGACGCCGATGACGCCGCGGGTTGGGGGGCCGACCGCCACATGGCTTCCTTGTCGGCGTGGCACGTCCTCTACGCGCTCGAGGGGTTCTACCTGGACATTCCGAACCAGGCCCTGTGGATCAGGCCGCACCTGCCCCGAAACGTGTACAGTCTCAGTGCGCCGTTGTTTACGCCGTTGTGTTTCGGATGGCTCAACTTCGCCGAAACGGCCGAAGGGGAGTATCGGCAGCAGGTGCAGGTGTCGTTCGACAGCCCCGTCAAGGCCAAAACCATCGTGCTCCGGATTCCCGCCCATGTCAAAGACGTACGCATAGACTACCAGGGCGTGGAAGAACCCACGAAGATCGATCATTTCCGCGGCTCGAGCGGCCGCGACACCTTGATCGAAATCCTTCCCAAAGAACCTATTGTGATCCGCGGGCCCGTGACCATTACGCTGAACGAGGTGGAGGAAGAACCGGAAGTTCCGGAAGCGTAGGTGACAAGTTCTGCCTATTTCAGCTTGCGCAGGACCTCTTTCTCGTAGCGGTCGGGGTGCAGGGCGCGTGCCGCGCGTTGGTCGGGGGGATATTGCATGGCGAGTGCGTTGAGGCGCTCGAGGCGATCTGCGGTACGCGGATGCGACGAGAATATGGGCAGCCATACCCCGCCGCGGCGGCGCTCTTCCTCGAGCATCTTCTGCATGAAGCTCAGCATAGCCTCGGGCCTATACCCGCCGTTGAACAGGAAGTGTATGCCGAGCTGGTCGGCCTCCCATTCGTTTTGGCGGCTGAAATGCATGGCGCCGCCCGTCAAGATGACGTCGGCAAGCAATTGAAGGTTCTTGTCCGTGTCTTTTCCCAGCAATTCCAGTATGAAGTCCCTGGTCAATTCCGCCCGGTACACGCGCGTCAGCATTTCGCCGTGATGGTGGCCGGCAACGTGGCCGATTTCGTGGGCTATCACGGCCGCCAGCTCGGCCTCGTTTGTGCAGAGCTTCATCAGTCCCGTATAGACATAGACGAACCCGCCCGGCAGCGCAAAGGCATTCACCGTATCCGGATTGTCGATCACTTTGAACGTGTACGCCACGTCCTGCCGTGGCGATACGGTCGCAATGCGGCGCCCGATATGTTGCACATAAGCCTGCATCGCGGCGTCATCGAGCACGGTTTCCTTCGCCTCGATTTCCGCGACGAGTTCACGGCCCAACTCGATTTCCTCCGGCGTGGTCAGTATATTCCGTACCGGAAATTCAAGCGTCACGCAACCGCAGAGCATGCTCGAAAAGGTGGCCACGGCCAATTGAACCATGACGCACCGGCGCTGCAAAAGCGTCCATCTAGTCACTTTGAGGGTCATCATTCCTCTACTCCCCCTTCCTGTCTCTTTCGCCCCACCTCAGACCTCGTTTATTCTACCATCAAGGATTGGCCCGCCGCGAACCGCATCGTTGCACCGTTCGCACTGCGGATGGCCACAGTGCGTTATCCGCGGGTCCTGACGGATGGCTTCTACCGCTGCTTGGAGCGCCGCTTGCGCGGGGAAAACGCGCCAACGGCTTTTGCCCACCTTGCGGTTGACCGTAAGATGACGAAGGGACGGCGAGAACTTGCGGAAGCCGCCGGAGCATCCCCCGGCCTCAACCGTCAAAACTTGTCCGTCTATACCGTTTGCCCACCGTCGGAAGAGGTTGCGTCCTGCGGCCTTTTCCGCCAGGTGGAGAAACGTGAGCTTTTCTAATCCCACTCCCACGAGCACGATCCAACCGTTGACTTCCACAAGCGCCTCGAGGGGTGCGTAGACGTCTAACGGCGCCTGCCCGGCGACTAGTTCACGTGCCCGAGGTCCGACTGCACTGAAGGAACAGAGCGGGTGGTTCCCCCGAACTCGGCCCGGCATGGTCACGATGAAGGCGGGAATCGCGCCCATTTCGGCCTTGTCGATTTCCAGCGTATCGGGCGTGTATATGCGGCCAATTCCCAACTTTGGCTCTTCAAACGCATCGCACTCCGAGGCATTCCGAGGGAACCGAAGATGGCCGGGCGCTGGTACGGCAAAAGACCACGAAAAGGTGGGCGCCATGACGGTACATCCTTCGGCCAAGAAGCCGCCGACCACGGTTGCAGCGCCGCCATCCACCCATCCAAACGAACTCAAAGACGAATGGACACACAATGCTTTCCCGGACAGCCCGAGTGCTCGCACCGCCGCGCGGATGTCTTCAGTCGTCACCATGGCAGAATCACAACGTTTTCGGCTTCCGCTTCACATCATACATCACCCGTTCTACACTTGGGAATTCGCTTCGGCCTGCCGATTCGGCGTCCGGCGGCTGGCCGGAAGGCGCGTGGGCTGTTGGAATCCGGTTGCCATGGCTGACTGCCTCTTGTGCCTTCGGCACCCAGACGATGAATTGTCTGGGCCACCCGCCGTTTGACGGCTGGCTGCCCCCCTGCCCGAACCCGGTTGCTGTAGTCCATGCCAAAGCGCCTGACCACAAGTCGCAATCCTCGAAGGGGATGGCGGCGTAATGGCCCGCGCGGCACAGCCGCGAATGCAGAATCTAGAACGCACAATTGAAAACTGACTGATACGAGGCCAGCCCCGGCAAAAGAGCCCCCAGCGGGCGCGACGGCGTAAAGCCCAGCGAGAAGCAAAGCGGAACGCTGGGTTAGACGCCCGCCAACAACAGAAACCCCTGGAAGGGGTGCCGGGATCGCCGGGTCAGACAATGGTTTCCAGTGCCACTGTTCCGTAGCCCCTTCCGGGGATATTCCTGGAATGCGTTTCTGCGGTCAGGCGCGTCGAGAAGCGCTCCGACGGATGGACTATTCCGATTCGACGGGTTGCGGTATAATATTGGGCCGGGGTGCGGGGCGAGTGGTCATCGTGAGTGGGTTTGCCTGCGTTTTGGCGCAGAACCGTATCTACTAGCCACACGGAAGTCAGCGAGGATCGGCGGATGCAGCTCGAGTGGCATGTTGTTCTTGTACCGTTGCTTGGCGCCCTGTGCCTTGGCCTTCTTTGGCGTCTTGCACCAAAGCTGCTGGATTCCGTTCTTGCGAGACGGCTGTGGCGCTTTGTGTTTCGGTTCTTCTCTGTTTGTGGCGAGTTCTTGAGAAATGCGGCATCTCAATTCCAGGATCCTGGACGAGTAACCGTTTTCTCTGCCGAAACGCTCGAAAATCAAGAAGCCGAGTTCGTAGATGAGCACCCGCCCGAAGTCTCGACACTGCGCCCTTGGCTCGTTTGGTTTTTCAGGGCATTACTCCTTCTCGCATACTTCTCCGCGGTGGCCACTTGGTTGCACGTGACCAGCGGCAGGCCTGGATAATAGAAGTCGAGCGGCAACGGCTCAGACGCCGCCGCCGCGAGGGCTCTAACCGGTGACGTAGTAGCAAGTGCGTCGCACCAGCTTTTGAAGCCCCCAGCGGGGCCGACGGCGTAAAGCCCAGCGTGAAGCGAAGCGAAACGCTGGGTTAGACGTTCACCAATAACAGAAACCCCTGAAAGGGGTGACGGAACAACACACGCCTCTCGACCGATGAGCCATCCCAGGTAGAGGCGCTATTGTATAATCGTTCTGTGGCGCGGACGTTTGGTACCGAGCGGTCGGGGACGGATGCGGGCCCGGCGCCCGCTGGATCCCGGGGGCAAATGAAAATGCCGGATCAGACGCTGAGGATGAGCTTCAATGCGGTCGCAGCTCTCTACGCCGAAATGCGTCCCGGATATCCGCAGGAGTTGATCGAGGATGTTGTGACTTTGTCCGGAATTCCTGACAAAGGGAAGATACTTGAGATCGGCTGTGGAACTGGACAAGCCACACGCTCTTTTGCCGCGCGTGGATACGAAATGGTCTGCTTGGATATCGGTTCAGACTTGATTGACGTTGCCAGAGAACGACTCGGTGGCTGCAAGAATGTCACCTTTGTGGTGTGTTCGTTTGAGGAATGGGATCCGGATCGTTGCTTTAACCTTGTTATTTCCGCCACGGCATTTCGTTGGGTGGATGCTCAGCTTCGCTACACAAAATCAGCCGAGGTTCTTGTTGACACGGGCGCCTTGGCCGTCTTCTCGAACAGGCATGTCCGCAAAGATGAAGGCTTCTTCGCCGAAGTGCAAGAACTCTATCGCGTGCATGTCCCAGAATGGCACGAGGCGCCGCATGGCAACACAAGTGCGGCTACCGTAATTACTGAGCCCGGGCGTGAACGGTTCCGCGAACCCATAGAAAGGCGTTATCCGTGGAGTAAGCGTTACACGGCGGACCAATACATAAGGCTGCTCAGCACGTACTCAGACCACATCACCCTGCCTGGTGGCAAACGGGAGAAGCTGTTTGATGGTGTGAGAGGTCTTATCAATCGAGACTACCGTGGGCGAATCCTTAAGCACTACGAGGCTGTGCTTGACTTATGGAAGAAGAAGGACTGAGTGAAGAGGACGTTGGATCGGATGCGGACGGGGGTATGCCAGCCAACGATGCAGTGAAACCAAGGAGACTTGAAATGGAACAAAAAGCCAGAGAGAAGAAGAAACAAGCGGCGATTGACGTGCTTAACAAGGCGCGGGCCATGGAGTTGCAGGCCATTCACCAGTACATGAACCAGCATTACAACCTCGATGACATGGACTATGGTGAGCTGGCCGCGAAGGTCAAGCTGATTGCCGTCGATGAGATGCGCCACGCCGAGATGTTCGCGGAGCGCATCAAGGAACTCGGCGGCGAACCGACCGTCGAGGCCGCGGGAAAGGCCGAAAAGGGCCAGAAGGTCGAGGCGATTTTCCCCTTCGACGCGAAACTCGAAGACGACACGGTGGCCACGTACAACGAGTTTCTGTTGGTGTGCCGGGAAAACGGCGACAGCACGAGCATGAAGCTTTTCGAGGCCGTTATCGATGAAGAGCAAATTCACTTCAACTATTTCGATAACGTGAGCGGCCACATCGCGGACCTGGGCCCGGCCTATCTTGCGCAAAAGGCCGGCACGCCGTCGGCAACCGGCCTGCAAACCCAGGGGTTTGTCGCCAGGGAAGGCGGTGAGTGACACCAGGGAAGCGCGTGCTGCGGACCTGCGTGATTGATAAGTGGTGTGTCGCTTGTGTGCGGAGACTCGCGTTGCGCGTTCTTCTCTTTTCCATCTGTGAACGTCTTCTATAGACACCGGCGTTTCGTTGCATTCGGCTGTGGGTGAGCGGGAGCACCTGACACCTGAATCCGCACGGGAAAATCCGGAGTGCTGAATCATCGTCCCCTAAATAGATGTGGGCGACTTCCTTTGGGATAGCTTGGGTGCAAGCCCAAGAGACTAATCTTCCCGTCATTGCGAGGAGGCGCAAGCCGACGCGGCAATCACTTATCGGCGAGCGACTTGCGCTGAAGTGATTGCCGCGTCGCTCCCCGCCTAAGCGGGGCTCCTCGCAATGACGGGAGGGGATAGGCGCCGCCGATGAAGCCTTCACGACCGGTGAAGGCTTCAGGAAAAGACGTCCGACAACGAGTGGCCCAGAGGCAAAACGTGAACCCTTCTGAAAGTATTCGAGGTCTGTGCAGCGCTCTGGTTTCGGGTCTGGAGAAGGCGCTCGGGGATAACTTGTTTGGCGTATATGTATACGGGGCCGCGGCCTTTCCTGATGCTGTCCCCACTGGGGACGTTGACTTCCACGTGATTTTGAAGGAAACGGTAAATGACAAGGAAAAGCAGGCGCTGAAGGAACTGCACGCAACGCTCGCGCGGGATTTCCCGCCGCTGGGCGCGGAACTGGATGGGTACTATATTCTTCTGGACGATGCTCGGGAAGCTTCACCGCCGCCCCATCAACTACAGGCCGATATCGTGGATAGTTCCTGGGCTTTGCACCGTGCACACTTCCATGCCGGACGCTGCATCGTGCTCTACGGCCCCGACCCGAAGGAGATCTATCCGGCCCCCTCGTGGTCCGAACTTGAGCAGGCGCTCGACGGGGAACTCCGGTACTGGGCGGATCATCTTGACGAATGCCCGGACTACTGCATTCTGAACCTGTGCCGACTGATGTACAGCTTTGAGACTCGGAACGTCGTCATTTCAAAAGCAGGCGCCGCTGCCTGGGCTCTGGAAGCCATCCCGGAATGGCGGCAACCGACCGAACTCGCACAGAAATCGTACGCGGGCCGGGCGACACCGGAAGACAAGGCGTTCATGACAGCGGAAGTGGGCGGGCTTTATCGCTTCGCCTGCGAGCGCATTCGGGAAAGCCGAAGTGATTAAGGCCTCAACCTGTACGGCCGAGGGGCGCCGCGGGTTGAGGCGCGGAGATCGAGGGGAACCGTCATGGCACTCCACCACCTTTTCCAGTTGCTTGGCTTCTTCAAAGAGGCCGGTGAGTATGCGTCGCCCGATGAAGACGCGCTTGCGCAAGCGGGCGCGGACGCGCCGCGGCAGGCTTCGTA
This sequence comes from Candidatus Hydrogenedentota bacterium, assembly GCA_013349485.1. Classification (GTDB taxonomy): domain Bacteria; phylum Hydrogenedentota; class Hydrogenedentia; order Hydrogenedentales; family SLHB01; genus DUZN01. Next base: position 8,187 of record DUZM01000088.1, read on the forward strand.
TCATAAGCGTATTGTCGCGGTCAGCGTGCTCTTTGGCCTCATGGGTGCGGCACTTGGCGTATATCTGATTGTCGTTGCAGTTGGCGAACAGAAGGCCCAAGAGGGGGCCGGCAAAGTCCTGTTGGCCCCGCTGGCATTTGCGGCCGGCGGTCTGTTCTTTGGCGTATCGCTCATGTGCTTGCTGGCCCCGCGCAGTTTCCTCACGGGCCCGGTAGGTCAGAAATGGATGAAACTCATTGGAACCCAAAGCACCGCCGTCGCGCGGGTCGCGTGCTTCCTATTCACGCTGCTCGGATTGGGTTTCATTACCTTCATGGCCTGGGCCGCATGGTCGGATATGCAGTGAGGGCTTCGCCAGTCAGCCCCGAGGAAGATCATATTGTGGACGAAATCATGCACAACGTCGCGGCCGGCATGCCGGGGTGGCAGTTTGCAGAACCGCCTCGGGGATTTGGTTGGGCGCCGAACAGGCATTTCCGAGCCGAGCTCGTCAAAGGCGACAGGCGGAAGCGTGTCGTCATCCGCGAGAGTTGGAGTCCGGCAGGATTCCAGATCGAGCGATACCTTTACCTCAGCGTGTTGGGCGACCTCCCTGTCAAGACGCCACGCCTCTAGCATACGTTCTCGGCAGGCATTCGACAAACGGGTTGGATGGTCCTCGAGGATGTTGGCGAACAGTGCGCGAACGGCGCATGTCCTGAGGATCGCCGCGCTTTCCTTCGAGCGTTGGGGGGAATTCATGGTCGAGGACGCCGCCTTACAGAATCGGGTAAATTCTGCGATAGCCCATTGCCGCGCTTTCCGCCGAGCCAGTGGCACTACAGCGAGTGGGACCGTCTACTCGCGCTCGGCCTCGAATCGCCGGAATACGCGTTGGTGGATTGGATGCCGAACCTTCTCGATTATGTGCGTACGAAGGTGGAAGCCGAGCCATTGACGCTTATTCAAGGCGATCCGGATTACTCGAACGTTGTGCTGTCCGATTCCGGTATCGCCCTCGTCGATTGGGAGTACGCCATGATCGGTCCGGCAAGCGCAGACCTTGGCCGGGCACTCGAACCCGTCGAGTCTCCTGATGAACTTGAGTCCTACAGGTCCGCGCGTGAAGAAGCCGGCGCCGAGAGATTATCCCACGGCGTGATTTCTGAACTCGCAGATGTAGGAATTGCGCTGAATTCGCTACGCTGGATCTGCTACTACATAAAGCGCGTCAGCGACGGCAAGGATCCCGGCGAGGACTGGCGCCGGACCCATTACGTGCCCTGCATCGAGAGGCTTCACACTGTTCGTGCCAGGCGCCCAGACTGGTGTGAGACGTAAAGCGGAACGGCAAACCGACGCAGGGCGGATCTGTGCGAAGCCTTCCTGCCAGAACGCGGGGATGTTTTGCGGGCAACTACCTTGCATTGCAAGGTACTATGTGGTATAATCCGGTCTGTGTTAAGATCTGTAGCCAGAAGTGAGTAACACTGTGGGCACCGTGAATATCGACAATTGGGTCGTCCAACTCCGCAAAGGGGTTTTGGAGCTTTGTCTCGTCAATCTGCTCGCAAACGGCGAGATCTACGGCTATGACGTGGTAAAGCAACTGGCCCGCGTCAAGGGTCTTGTGGTTACCGAGGGCACGGTGTATCCCCTATTGTCGCGCTTGCGCAAGGCGGGTTTGTTGACCGCGCGTCTCGAGGAGTCGCCCAGCGGCCCGGCACGGAAATACTATGGTCTCAGTAGCGAAGGCCGCCAGGCAAGGGTTCTGATGAACGCTTGTTGGGGCGACTTGCTGAAAGGTATTGCAGAATTGCAGAAGGAAAGGGAGGGAAACCATGGCTGAGTGGACGCCGGAAGCGCGGGAATACCTGGAGGGCTATTTGGCCCAGGTGAGTGCACTCGCACGCCAAAAAGGAGACGACGCCGACGAGATTGCGGCGGATCTGCGTGTGCATATCACGTGTGAGGCCGAAAAAGCCGTGGATGCAGTTGTGACGTTGGATGATCTACGGAGGACTATCGCTGTGGTGGGGACGCCGGAGCAAGTGATTGATGCGGGGCTCCCGACAGCAATCCCCGGCACCCCCCGACCTTCAGTGGCGCGGGAGGACGCCCCAACCCCGTTGTTGAGCCCCATGCCGCCAGCGCCACGCGCGCGTTCCTCGGTAGGGTGCTGGATTGTGGGTATTGTGGCGGCAGTGTTATGTGCGATTGCTATTCCCGCCATCGTGATAGCCGGGCTGCTACTCGTTCGTGCAGGAAAGCGCGCAGAGTCAATGTACATGTACCACGTGGAGTCCGCCGTACGTTTTGACCGCGGCGTCTACACGGCAAATGAGAAGGCTGTGATCGACTCCCTGCGCACCATCGCATCGGCGCAGACCCAATACCATGCGTATACAAGAAGTTATGCCACGACGATTGGCGCGTTGTACGCACCAGACGACCTCCAAATGCAGTTCATTGATGCCGAGCTAGCGATCGGCACTAAGCAGGGCTATGTCTTTTCGATCACGAGTACGGATCCGGCGGCGCGTTGGAAATGCGAGGCAAAGCCGTCAGTCCAAAGCAAGGACGGCGCTCGCGCATTCACAACAGACGAAACCGGCGTAATCTTCTGTGACGGTCGCCCCATCTGAGCGGATCATCTGCGGCAGGGTGGCACCTTCAAACTGTGTTTGGAGGTGTCTTGGAGGTACTCCCTTGAAGGCCTCACCTCCAAGCTGTCGCTTGAAGGTGCCACCCACCTGGTGAATTGTCGCCGGCCAATGCAGGCACCAAACACGACGACTGGCGCCTAGGCAGCCTGCGCGCATTTCTGCCAGTTACGGGATGGCAATTCCAGATCGAGTGTATGTGCTATGATGAGGTCGTGGGTTACAGGGAAGCGAGACGCGTTGCAGGGATCGAAGCATGTTTGACTAGGCCGGCGTTCGTTTAGCGGCCCTCTTGGAGGATAACGCAGATGGAAAAGGACGTGAGACCGGGGATGACGCGGCGAGAGTTTGCCAAGACGTCGGCCATAGCGAGTTTCGCCATTCTAAGTTCGCGGTCGTGCGTGGCCGAGGCGAACTCGGAAACACTCAAGGTGGGGTTGCTCGGTTGCGGCAATCGCGGCACGGGGGCGGCGATCAATATGCTCGAGGGCAACGACAACGTCAAGTTGGTTGCGATGGCGGACCTCTTCCCGGATCGGTTGGCGGGGTCAAAACGTTTGATGGCCAACCATGAAAACTTGGACGTGCGATCGAAGTTCACCGTGGAAGACGAGTTGTGCTTCACCGGCCTTGACGCGTATGAAAAGATCCTGAGCACCGACATCGACATCATTATCGAAGGTACGTTGCCATATTGCCGGCCAACGCACATCGAGGCCGCGGTCAAAGCCAAGAAACACATCTTTACTGAGAAACCTGTGGCCGTTGACCCGCACGGCGTAAACAAGATCCTTGTGGCGGCAGAGAAGCACAAGAAGATGGGGCTGTCGTTTGTTGCCGGCACGCAGCGCCGGCACCAGCGCGAGTACATCGAGACAATCCAGAAGATCCACGACGGCGCCATCGGCGAAGTGATGTCGCTTCGTGCATACTGGTGCAGCGGCCTGCCGTTCGCGTTCGACCGCAGGCCCGAATGGGGCGACCTCGAGTGTCGCATCCGCAACTGGTACGCCTACTGCTGGGTGGCGGGTGATAACATCGTCGAGCAGCACGTACAC
>DUZM01000089.1 GCA_013349485.1 Candidatus Hydrogenedentota bacterium
AAGGGCTCGAGAAGGGTCAAAGCTACTTTCACTGCCCGGTCAAGCTCGCGCTCGTTTTCCTCGGCCAACTGGAGAAACGAGGCCCGCAGATCCCCGCTTTCTTCGCCGACGGAAACCACGTTGGCCACCAGATCGGGAAACAGATCGCTTGCCTCGATTGTGCGGCTTAGGGATTGTCCGCCTCGTACGGCAGCACTCATCGGTTTCACGGCTTCCCGGAACGACGAATTTCGCAGAGTGGCGGCAGCGATTTCGAGCGCGGCAACGACGGTAACGCCGCTGTCCAGGAGTGTGCCCAAGGTTCGCGAGAACGCTGCTATCTCGTTCTGACGTATGAGGTTGTTGACAACCGGAAGGCTCAGCAGCATTCGATCGCGAAGCGCCCTGCCATTCGGTGAACCCAGAAACCGGATAGCGGCAAACGCTGCCGCACCAATGAGCGGAAGCACAAGCCACCACCATGTCGAGAGAAAACTGCTCAAGTTGACCAAGGCACGAGTCGGAAACGGCAGCGTCTGGCCGGTGTCGCGGAATACTTCCGTGAACATCGGGACTACGAAGGACACCAAGATAAAAACCGTCACGAACCCCATCAGCAGCATCAGCGCCGGGTACACGAGAGCCATTTTCACGCGGGATTGGAGTTCCTCACGTTTTTCGCCTAAGTCTGCTATGCGGTTTAAGACGTTAGCCAGCTTTCCACTTTCCTCGCCTGAGCGAACCAAGCTGACGTACATAGGATCGAAAACCCCGGGATAGCCGGTTATTGCATTGGAGAACGTCTGGCCGTTTTCCAGTCTCGAACGAATGCCGCCGGCAACGGCGCGCCATCCGGAACTGCCGGTGCGGACGCGGACGCGATCAAGGGCGTGCGACAGCGGGAATCCTGCACGAAGCAGCGTCGCCAAGTCTCGCGTGAACCGAACCAAGTCGCGGTGCTTGAGTCCGCGCAAGAACCCAAGCCGGATCTTCATGCGTGACGCAGCCTGCGCATCGGCATCCTCGACATGCAGCACATGATATCCCCGTGCCGTCAACGTGGCCGCCGCGGAGTAGTGGTCATCGGCCTCGATTTCGCCCGTGACCGTTTCCCCTGGTTGCCGAATGGCCTCGTAACTAAAGGTTGTCATATCCTACGTCCAGGTTTCTTGGGACGAGCATCCACCCGCCTCGCAAATATATTAGCATCACGGCACGCCGGTGTTAAACAGCGAGGGACAAATCCCCGAGATCGAGCCCACGTCGTTTCCGTTGCCCCTGCTGTGTCCGTTCGACGGGATCTGCAGGCGTATTCGCCGCATCGCGCAACATGGGGGCGGCAATTTGGGGTAATTTGGGGATGGTCGGCAATTCATTGCGGGGCTCACTATCTTACTGACGAAGCGGGGATGACCGGGATCGATATGCCATGTTGTTGGGCTGGGGTGTCCCCAGCCGATTCCTCCTCACAGCATATTGACAGATTGGCGAAGGGGAGTTGCCCATCCTGGCCGTTCTGATTCGCGAATTGATAGGGAATCCGGGCAACATTGTCAACCCAATCTTCGGAGTACGTAGCCTCGAGGTACGAAGGCGTCTCTATGGCGACAATCCGAAAACGACGCCCGGTATCCTTGAGCCGGCGCATTTCAACCGTGCCGCTGCCCGTTGCCCTGCGGAGGAAGATCACACTCGGGGAACAGTAGAACGTATTGTCCCGTTCCAGGGTGATCGGGACGACAAGCGCATGTTCTATCAGGGGGTGTTGAATGTGAATTTGGGCTCGATAGGTGCGCGCTGAAGCGTCCATCGCTTCAGGCGGGTGGATCCGCACGGTAAATGAGGTCGTCCCAGGACGTGAACGATCTTCGTCCACTTGTGCTTCGGCCCAAGGGGCGCTGCACGAAGCACTCAATGCATCGTCGCGTGCATCGGGCGGCAATCCCGTGATCTCAAGCGTTCGCGTGACGGGCGGCACGGGTCCGCCATGACCAACGAAAACACGCAATGCCGCGGGGTGGGAACGGAGTGCCGAGCGAGTCGGGCTCATGGCCGATACCTGAATGCGGGCGGACGTGCCGTCGGCCAGGAAGAGGAACAGGCTTCTCGCATGAGTACCTGCGCCCCACTTGTCAGCCTCCACTTGTACAGTCGCATGGATTGTTGCGCCAGGCGGAAGATACTTGTCGGGCACAAGTAGTTGCGCGCACGAGCACCCCGTCGTCGCTCGCACGATTGCCAAAGGACGCGCCGTCATGTTTTCTACGGCAACGATCTCATTGTGCGTTTTCCCGCGCTCAAGGCGCCCCAGATCGAGTACGAAAGGGACGATGCGGAGCGGGGTTTCGCCATACGCTTTGTCTTCTCCGGACAGGCGCGAAACAAGGAGTGCCACCCAGTCCGATTCATGTTCAAACCGGCCTTTCAATTGAGCCCAACTTAGGGAACGCCGATTCCACAGGTCCTCAAGAACGAATGCACCGTCGGAAAGACCGGCTATTACGGAAGCGTGACCAATACCCGCGATTTCAGGGTCCGGGGGAGGCGGGGTACCGAAGATCACATAGTGATCGGGCGAGCGCGCTAGCCAATTCTGTATCGACGGGAATGGAATATTCTTTCGCGCCTGAACCTTCAGCCGGTGGGCCTCTAGAGCTCTGACCATGGACGCCAAAGACACCCCCGGAAGTGAGGGCTGCTCCGCCGCCAGGAGTTGGGTCAAGACCTCGACAGAGTATTCATGGTGGCAGGCCTGCAAAATAAAGGCACAGGCAGTGAGCCCACAGTTCTCGATTGAGACGCCGGACTCGCCTTGACCCGCGGCCTCCCCTATGGCCTCGGGATGCTCAGAGCCCGAGAGCGTGGCCGCCAGTGACAGGGTTACGACACAGAGCAGACGTGAGGCAGACATGGCTATTCCTGCCTGGCATGGTGTTCCCGACACCGCCGTCTTGATCCCCTGATCGCAAGGGCCCCCGCAAGGAGGACAAGGCACACCGCAACCGCGAACCCGATGTAACGATGATGATGACGACGCTCGGCTTGATCGACGCGAGGCACGACGTTGAGGCCGCTGGAGCTTGTCGAGGAACTTGCTCCTTCTTCACGTGAGCGATCGCGGGCCCGCATAGTCTCAAGCTCAGCTACCGCCTGCTCGACTTGTTGAAGGTGTTCATGTGCTGTAACGCCCGCCCGATAGCTCATGCCTCGGACATCGTCCTCGATGAAACAACCGGGCGGAAAATCTATCCTAAACGTGTCTGCCGAAATCGGTTCGTTGACGGCCGACCACTGAAAAGTCGAGGTCAAGGTTACTGTGGACACCATCCGTTGGCCCGTCGCATCCAAATGGCACGTCTTATACTGCTGAGATACCGGCAGCCAGACATCGTCGAAGCGCGTGAGCACAACGTCCTCGGTCACATTGCAGAGGAATGCATTTGGCTCCCCATAGTTGGACCATCGCTCTCGGCGCACTATGTTGGTGCCGCGGGACATATCCAATAAGAGTACGAAGCTCCATTCCTCGAACTCATCATTCAGCGCGGCTTTCGGATCCGGGTGCCAGATTCTCAGTATGTCCGGATCTTCTGGAGGCAAGACCTCCCACGGCGGTAGCTCTGGAGGAATCTCGTCGAGGAACGTTGTCAAACCCTTTCCGCCATAGAAATACAGGGTCTGTTCAAGCTTCCGATTCAGTAGTGGCGTCTGAACATGCAGCGGCTGGTCGTTCAGAATCTTACCCAAGGTCGGTTTGCCGTCTTTTCCAGGGCCGTATTCAAGCGCCATTCCTTGGTTTCCGTCGAAACTGCCGTCAACCTTCCAAGCGGTCCAAACGGGCTTTTCTTGTCCGTCTGCCCCATCTACCACATAAATCACACCCTCCGTCTCGCAATGGACCTTGAACCGTGGCACGGCCCCGGCCGCCAGAAGGCCCCGGGCAAAGAAGGTTTTGGTTCCCTCTTCTTCGGTGGGAGCCCCCGAGCCTGATTCCGGACCCTGGCTCCGCATTTCAAACTGCGCTGCTCGCAGCTGGCCCTGCGCAGCACGGATCGCTTCAATGGCGTCTGCTCGTGAAAGTAACAGCGCCCGCGCCTGCTCAACGAGAACACACGCTACTACGGATGCAAAAAGCATCCTCCATATACGGAGCTTCAGGGCTACGCCCATTTGTACCTCTTTTACCATTTGCCACCCAGATGATACCCTACGAGGGACAAAGAGGAACCGCTCGCAATTCCTGGCACGTGCGCCGCTGTCGCCCTGTATGGGATCCGAGGACTCCGTTCACGCTTAGCAGGGGTCGCTGTCGTACGCCCGTCCCCTGTCTTGACTATGCGCGTATTCCTTGGTATAAGCTCTTCCGTTTGTTTACACGCGCAGTGCCACGCTTCGCTTTCATACCACTCTTGGCATTTCCATAAGGTTACGTTGCTGCAAAGTTGCCCGTATTGTAGTGCACAATACTGGACGACCGTTCCAGTGGCACACGCATAGTTGTTTGGGCCCGATGTCGCCGGCCGCTTGCACCACTGATCCTTCAAGGCATACTCTAGCGGATCTGCTCCTCCTAATGTTGTTGCGCATTGCCCATTTGCCTTTGGCAGGCACTGCCTATTTTGCTCGCCTGCCGTGCAAGCAGTAGCTATTATATTGTAACATAAGCAGTTCGGTGTCGCAGCCACAATGAAGTTTTCAAGTTCCGTTGAACTAGGCGCTGTACCACAATCAAGTGCGCCTAAGTTTCCCCACCGTGGATACAGCGGATTCGCCGCGCCAATAGAAACTGCCGCCAACAATGCAACAGTCACAAGACCTACCAGCCCCAGCAAGTACTCCCGAAACATGTTAGTCCCTCCTTTCTTCCGGACTAGCCCACCATCATTACCGAACTAAATCAAAGACGAAAACGACATTCTACTGAAAATACACACAGGAAACGTTCAATTGTGCGGTATTTGGGACCGTATTCTCTTGGGTTTGCCCCGCATGGGCGTTTCTTTGACTTCCGCTCCTAGTCGGCCTCAAACGCCGCACGCAGACATCGTAGCGCGTTGATTGCGTTCAACCGCTAAAGCCATGGCACCAACCTCCAAAGAACCACGGCAGATCACTTAAGGAGTGATTCTGCGATGCATAACCAGAGGTGTATATAAGGGGTACGAGCCGGGCAAGAGGCCAAAGCCCTAATTCAATACCTGAATATTTGTAGGGGTAAATAGGAATTGTGCTTACATGGACATAGGCGTCGGTAGTGGGTGGGACAACCATAGCCGCCTGGCGGCTTTCAACCTACGCAACGCAGTTGGCATGGAACAAGAGCGCTAACACATTGGGCCAGAGAGACATGGGAAGCTCCCCAAGCGTACGTTCAATCGGGGAGGATCTTACTGGACGGCCGGGCCACTGAATCCATGCTTTCAAGGAGATGATTACGGACTTCGACTTTGCCCGCGCCGGTCACAGGCGTTTCGGCTTCTTGCGGGTGACGTAATACTTGACGGTGGCGGCACGGCTTTCGCCGGGCGCAAGGGGGTCCTGGTTCGGCAAGATGTCCAGGTTCAGTTGGTTGTAAGGAGCTTCGGTTCGGTACACGAAGAGCAGCGGCCTCGCCTCGCCTGGTGCGAATTCGCTAACTAACGTGAACCGCGTTTTTGGGAAAACGCGCGGCCAACTTCGTGTACGCCTTCTCCTCGAACATCTCGAACCTCGAGGCTGCGGGTTCCGGGTTCTCCCGCGACCACGCGCCGCCGACTTGCGTCCATATCTCCGGATATGCCGGCCCTTGGGTATAAAACTCGGGCACGCTTTTGACTGACGGCACAATCCGCTTTCCGTTGACTTTCGAGAAGTATTCGGGATGCTCGGGATAGTATTGCCGCGGCGGCACCAACCGGTAGAAGGTATGGCCCCCGAATCCCGGACCCTGGAGCCATCGGTGAACCCGTTGATAACGGCTCACGCCGTCCTCGCGCGTCAGATAGGTCGAGCATCGATATTCGAATACGGGCACGAAGCGATAGTCCATCTTGGGCAATGTTCGCGGGGGCGCCGGTATATGGGTGACTTCCGGCGTGAGCCATCGGACGCCCATGTAGCGTTCGAAGAACTCATAAACGCCGTACATCGTCCCGCGCTCGCGGCCGCCGACAATCAGCAGGTTGCTGTCGTCCACGGTTTTGATACAAAGGCCGTCGGCGCCGAGGCCTTCCAGATCAAGCGTATGAATTAGCTTTTCGGGAACACCGTCCCGGCCTATCCAGACGTTTACGCCATCGCTTGGCGCGGCAGCCACAGCAATGCCGTGACCCGTCGTCAATTCCCAATATGCGCAGAACTCCTCTGCAGCAAACCGTTCCGAATCAGACGCCGCGTCACCCACAATGACACGAAACCTGGCATAGTCGCTCTCTAGCGTCCACGGGGCGTTTTCATGCGCGTTCTCCCCTGCGGCGGCGACCGCCAATGCGCCAACCAACACCAAATCCGTGAATGTCATGACGCAATCCCCTCGCGAGTGACGCCGCCCTGCCCTCCGATTGTCGCACGCAAGAGAATACTGCCCAGCGCCGCCGCTGAAATCAAGCGTCTGTGCGGCGCCGTAGAAATGCCGCGTGAGCAGAGTGAACACACGCTCGAATAGGCGTGCAGCGGGAGAAGGCTCTGTGGCTGTTTAGACGACTCTGCAAGGACGGCCGAAAACGGTGCAAGTCTCTTTGGTACTTGCAGGCATCCCGGAAATCGAGCCACGTGCTCAATCCCTTCGAGGGATTGAGCACGCAGTTCTCGGCGCCGCGCTTACGCTCCCCGACTCCTCTTGCCTTGTACCACTGCCGCCGATTCTTCGCGCCTTCCCCGCGCCAAACGGGTCCTAGCGGTTCCACCGGGTCTGCCGACTCTCCAGCGCGAAGCGTCGCGGACGCAACGTTGTCGCCAGAGACAATATAACCATCATTGCGGCCACGACGAGCGAGTCACCCGGCGGCGGCAGCGTCGGCGGACCCGTTATTGCGGCAGGGGCACTGCACTGAAACCCTGGTGTGGCCGCCTGCACGGTGATGGTAACGGTGTCGGAGTCGCTTTGCGCGCCGTCGTTGTCCACGACGACGAGCGTGAGCGTGTGTTGCCCAACGGACAGCGTTATCGAAGGCTTTTGCGTGTCGGCAGGGTCAGGGGTGCCGGTCCACGTGTACTGCGCGATGGATCCGTCGCTGTCGGACGACCCGCTGCCGTCGAGCGTAACGCGGGCGGTGCCGTCCGCTGCAGCAGTGACGGTCTGGTTAGGTCCCGCGTCGGCAACCGGCCTGGCGTTGACCGATATCAGGACGGTGTCGGGCGCGCTCAGCGCGTCTTGGTCGTCCCGCACGATAAGCGTAAACGTGTGGTCGCCCGGCGCAATCGCAACCGTCGGCGTGGCCACGTCATCAGGGTCGGGGCTCCCCGACCATAGGTACTCGGCGATGGTCCCGTCGGGGTCCGATGAGCCCGTTCCGTCGAGTGTCACCGTTGCCGTGCCGTTCGTGGCGTCCACCGCCTGGTCGGGCCCGGCATCGGCAATGGGCGCCTGGTTGCCGACCTCGAAGGCGTCGAGGATCGCGGCCACTTCTGCACCGGTCGTAATCGAGACGTCACGGAAGCCCGCAGAAGCCGTTGCGTCGATGGTGATATCGATTTCGGCCTCGGTGGCGCTCGATACGGTCGTGTCATTGACCGTGATACCGTCGCCGCTAATGTTGCCGACGGACACGCCGTCTTCGAAGTTGGTGTTCTCGCCAACCACAGCGACCGTAAGCGAGGACCCCGGCGATGCCCCGGTGGGATCGACCGACACCAGCTTCGGGAAACCCTCCGAGAGTGCCGTGGCCGTTACAAGGAACGGCCCGGTTACGGTTTCGAACGCGTACTCGCCGTTTGTGGTGACGGATACGTTGTGATATCCGAGCGTGGCATTGTCGCTGTCGATCGTGATATTGGCCGTACCCGCCGTGGCGCTTGCCGGTGTGAACGAATTGACGGTAATGCCGGAACCGAAGTCCGCGGTTGATGTGGCGGCGAAGTTGGTATTCGCGCCGGTGACGACTACGTCAAGGGTTTCGCCAAGGCCGCCCTCCGCCGGGAAGACGCTGGTGATCGTGGCGAAAGATAATATGTCTTCGATCTCGAAGGCGCCTTCGCCGAGGGCCGTCTCCGTCGAGCCATCGCCGAGCGTGGTGCTGATGGTGACGTTGCGGAATCCGAGTTCGGCGTCTTCGGCAATGGTGATGTTTGCTTGGTAGCGCGTGGCGGACGTCGCGCCGCCCGAGTTAACCGTGATCCCCTCGCCGCCGAACGTGAGTGTGCTACTGATGTTGAAGTTTGTGTTCGATGCCGTCACGGCGATGGTCAAGGTGGTATTGCGGTTGCCGCGCGGCGGGTTGACACTGGGAATAGACGGGAACACGATGCCCTTCATGATATTGAGTGCGGCGTTGTTGTAGCGCGTCGCGCCGTCCGGATCGTAGGAGTTGACCTCGGGCACGAACTCGAAAACGCCGCCCGTCTCAGCCGCGATGGCGGAGAACACGGCGATGGCGCCGCTCGGGAACTCTTCGCCGGGCTCCGTCGGCGTGTCGCAGTCGGGCCCGTCGCAGTCCGGCGGGGTCTTAGGCACGTGCTCGTCGTCGTAGCAGTCCCCCTCATTGCACTGGGGCGGAATCACGTAGCGTTGGCCTGTCGAATCCGAGAAATATGTTCCTGACTTGAACGATTCGGAGCAACTGGCCGAAAGCAGCACGTCGACCCGGATGCCTTGACCGCGCAACGCTGCGATTGTGCCGGGCAGATTGAGTCCGGGGTGTGGATCGGCGTCGGTGGCGAAAAGCACCTTGCCGCCGGCCCGGACGTTGTCCGAGGCCAGATTCAGGGCCTCGACGCTTGCCTCCGGGCAATCGCCGCCGCCGTCTGCAAAGAGGGCATTGACCTGGGCCTGAACGGCGCTCAAATCGTCCGATACGATGCGCGAGGTCACGTTGTCCTTAAACGTAATCAGGTTCACGGTGGGCGTACTCTCTTCGGCCTCGATCGCGGTGATGAAACTCGTCAGGGCACTTAGTACGCCGCCGATCTCTTCTACCATGCTTCCTGTATCGTCGATAACAAAGGCGATATCCACCCCGCCGATGGTGCGCGAGCAGCTCAGGTATGCACCTGTTTCCGGGGCGGACGTGTTGCTGCCCTCGACGACCCACTTGACCACGTCGGCGCCGCCCAGAATGGTGGTCCAATCGGCGGTCGAGGGTGTATACGGCGGGGCGGCGATCTCAGGCGACTCGAAGATGAGCGTCGTGAAGTCTTCGTTCCAAAACTCGACGGTAAACTTGTTGAGTTCGTAGGACGGCCCGGCGCCGCGCTCGAACCAATCGAAATCGGGCGGGGGGTCCGAGGCCGCGAACTCCTCGCCGTCGAACGGCAGAAACGGTTCAGGGGACACGTTGTGGTCCATGAAAATGCAACCGTAGGATTCTTTCTGTTGCATTGTGGCGCCCAAGATAAGCCGGTTCCAGAATTCGGATAGGGTGGTGGCGTCGACGGCGTTCGCCGTGTTGAACACGGTGTAGTCGCCTAACGCCACCTCGTCGTTCTCATCGGCGCCGGAATCGTAAAGGTCGTACAAAATGCGTTGAACCGACATTTCGTTGTCCTCGCCGGTTCCGCGCGGCGTGCCGTTTTGTTCGAGGTCGTAGTTGATCGAGGCGTCGATGGTGTCCGTGTAGGCGGTATCGCCCACATTGGGCACGCCGAGCGAACTGGCGTTTTGGCGAATCTGGCCCACCGTCCCGAAGTAGGTCGGCCACCCCTCGCCCCACGCCAGGGCCAGACCATTGGTTTTGCCGCGGGTTTCCGCCAGATTCTCGGTGAGATTATGCGAGCCGCCCGGGTTGTTCTCGATATTCCAGTGGTCCATGAAATAGTGGCCGTACTCGTGGTGGACGACGTCCCAGTCTATCCAGTCATCGCGCAAGACATTCAGGTCCGTGCCGTCGTAGAACGACGTAGCGCCGGTCGTCGGGAATATCGTGTCGATCTTCGGAATCGAGCCTGACAAACTGGCCGTATAGTTGTTGATGGTGATGAGCGAGTCATGGACGGAGAACGCGCGGTTGTTGTCGTCGGTATTGTTGGCGGTCAGGTCGATGGTCAATGTGGCGCTTGCGGCCACGTCGGACGTGACCGAGGATTCGATGCACTGGACGCCCACGGCGCCGGGTCCAACCACGCGTGCACTTGTGCTGTTGGCGCATACGCGGATAAAGATGTCACGGCCACCGGGACCTTCGGTATCATCATTGTTGACCGAGGCGAAGAAGGTGCCCGTCGAACCCGTTGTCGCCGTACTGACCAGTTCCGACGTCGCCCCGTTCGCGTCGCGGATCTCGACGTCGACGTACCGCGCGGGGTGGGTGGTTCCGGCGCTATCCGTCCAGAGAACGGTCCCTTGAACGGTTATCGTGCCCTCTTTTGCCCAGCCTGTGCCGCGACGGAGGGTTTTCGCCTCAATGGCGCCGCCGGAGAGAATTCGACGTAACTCGGCTGTATACGCGGACTTGGCAAGTGTGCCCGCCGTGCGTCGGAGCCGGAGGGCCTCGAGTTCGAGCGGCATGAACCCGCCCTTACCGGTCACGGCGTTGCCGTCCGACGCAACGAGAAGCAGCGCTTTTGACCGCCAGAACAACTCCCTGCCCGCAGCGTCCAGCGCGTAAATATAGCCGCGAACCTCGCTTTTGCCTTGGCCGGTCAGCGTGATGGTTGTCTGGGCCGTGTATGACTCGTTGGCGGCCAAGGCGCCCAAGTTCAACGTCGTCGGCCCCGTGATCGCCGCGTCGCCCACGCCCGTTGCGAATTCGACGCGGGCCGCCTCGATGTCCACAAGCGGCGACACAAAAAGCGTGATCGCGGCATCCTGGCCTATTCCCAGGGCCGTTTCGTCCGCCGCTATGTCGAGTTCCACTGGTGGTGTTGGTTTGATGGCGACGGCCGTGTTTGCCCAGAAAAGCAAGACCGCTAGTCCTGCAAACCAAAGCGCGCGCCCCGATATTCGTTTGTTGTGCTCAGCTTTTCCTGGTGGCATGATCCTCCCCTCCAAAAGTGCCGTCGCCGAGCGCCTCCCCTTTTCGACTCAGGCCCATTTCCCACTAACACAAGCGCTAATTGCGGCCAAGGCGGCCGCGCTAAAAACTATCCGGCTTCTTCAGGAAGCGAAACGCGAATGGATTCCGTCGCGCCGCCTGCGCGAATGCATTTCTGCCGTTCGGCGTATTCCTCCGCCGTGATCTCACCTGCCTCGCGCTGACGTTCTAGCCCCGCCAATTCGACCGCCTGAAAGCTGCTGTCGCCGACCAGCACCTTGTCCGCAGAGATGATCAGATACAATGCCCGCGACACGGCGAATACTTCCTTGCCGTTTTCGTCATACGCCTCGGCCCACCCGCGCAGTTCCGTCTTTCCGGGTTCCGCCAGCCGGGCAGCCACGTGGGCCTCGAGAGGCCGGTCAGACTCCGCAGCCCCGAGTTTGAGTTCGGTGTCCGACTCGAAGACGACCCCGCCCGACTGTGTAAAATGGGCTACGACCCGCGCCGCGTCGACCTCAGGGTGAATGCGCAGGGAAACGCGCATGGTCTTGTCCAGCGCGAGGGCGTGCGCATCATCCGCCGCGATAAACAAACGGACGGGTAATGTCGCTTTTGCTCCGGGCTTGACTGAGGAGGAAGGCGGCGCGGGGGCGTACGGTTCCTTTACCGAACCGGATCCCGAGGGCGGGCGCGATGCCAACGCGTCGTCGCCGATCGGCGAAGCCGATTTTCTGTCGACTACGTCGGGTTGCGCACAACCCACCACCAGCAGTGCCAGCAGGCCGAAAAC
>DUZM01000090.1 GCA_013349485.1 Candidatus Hydrogenedentota bacterium
AGTGTCACTCCTTCGCCTTCGCCTTCACCTTCGCCTTCACCTTCGCCTTCGCCTTCACCTTCGCCTTCGCCCTCGCCCTCGACTCCGGCCTTGGCAGCGGCATTGCCGTCGTAAAATGTTGCTGAGTAGCTGAAAGAGCCTGTGACCAAGCCCGCCCCCTCCCAAAGCACCGCGATGCCGTAGCCATAGTCGTAATCCGAGCTGCCGGCTTGGGTCGCCCAGGCCAGTGTGCCGTCCGCGTTGTATTTCGTCACGAAGACGTCGCTGTAACCCGCGCTTGTCAGGGCCGTTTCGTTGGCCTCGCCCGCGCCGAACATCGCCGTGCCAGCGAAGTCTCCCGTGACGAGTGCGCTGTTGTCGTCCAGCGCCGCGATGCTGTAGCCCTCGTCATAACTCCCACCGCCAGCGCGGGTGGCCCAGGCCAGTGTGCCGTCCGGGTTGTACTTCGCCACGAAAATGTCGTACGAGCCGGCGCTCGTGAGCGTCGTCTGGTTGGCCTCGCCCGCGCCGAATGTCGCCGTGCCAGCGAAGTCTCCCGTGACGAGTGCGCTGTTGTCGTCCAGCGCCGCGATGCCTTGGCCGGAGTCGCCAATCGAGCCATCGGCCTGGGTGGCCCAGGCCAGTGTGCCGTCCGGGTTGTACTTCGCCACGAACACGTCTTCCGAGCCCGCGCTTGCCACGGTCGTCTCGTTGACCTCGCCCGCGCCGAACGTCGCCGTGCCGCGGAACTCCCCCGTGACCAGCGCGCTGCCGTCCTCCAGCGCCGCTATGCCGTAGCCCTCGTCGTTACTCGAGCCGCCCGCGCTCGAGGCCCAAGCGAGTGTGCCGTCCGGGTTGTACTTCGCAGTGAAGATGTCGGAAAAACCCGAGCTTGCGCTTGTCAGCGTCGTGTCATTCGGCTCGCCCTCGCCAAACGTCACGCTCTCATAGAAGTAGCCCGTGACCAGCGCGCTGCCGTCCTCCAGCGCCGCGATGCCCTCGCCGTAGCACCCGGAATAGGTACCGCCGGCTTGGGTGGCCCAGGCCAGTGTGCCGTCCGGGTTGTACTTGGCCACGAAGACGTCGCTCCAGTCCGCGCTGGTCAGCGTGGTCTCGTTGGCCTCGCCCGCGCCGAATGTCGCGGCGCCCTCGAAAAAAAGGCCCGTGACCAGGGCGCTGCCGTCGTCGAGCGCCGCGATGGCGTGGCCCTCGTCATAACTCTCGCCGCCGGCACTTGTCGCCCATAGGACCTCGCCTTCGGCCTCGGGGATGGTGTCTTTGACCACGGCGCTTGTGCCGACCACGTAAGTGACAATTAGGCCGATGGCAAATGCAAAAACGCGTTTCATTTTCAGTTCCTCCCAATACGTTCGCAGTTTCGTACGGGCCGGTGGCCCGCTCGCGGTCATTTCTTCATGTCCTTCATGCTCTTCATGGTGTTTTCCCGGGCTTTCTACCATGAAGGACATGAAGGGCATGAAGATGTTCGGAGAACGATGCCATTCACGGTATTATGATTAGCCACAAGCGGCACAAAATCCACAGATTCTCCTTTTGTGTTTCTTACGCGTTTCGTGGCCAACGATCAGGCCTCCCAATTCTTTGAAGGATTTGAGGGGCATGAAGCCGCGCCTATACGACCCCTGTATATGTCGGTAACTATGCGCTCGCCGCATTGCCCAGACAACCGGGTTGTCTGGGCGCCGAAGGCGCAAGAGGCAGGCAGGCGACCCAGCCGATAATTATGCCGCGTATCGTGCGTCCCTAGGCCCGGCAATAGTAGTATGAGTATATCCTCGAGCCCGGACTATGTAAAGTGCGAAACTCCGGCAACTCGAGGGCCGTGTGCGGTTGGCGTTCCTGGCGGCTTTGCCGGTACAGAGGAAGGGAGCTTAACCGGCAAGGCCGCCAAGAGCGCCAAGGATGGGACAGCCGACGGTTGGGATAGTCTAATCGCCGCGGAGCAGTTCCTGGAACGCGTCTTTGATGACGGTGCATCCTTCTCGGAGTGCGGCCTCGTCGATGCATAGGGGCGGGGCGATCTTGATGCAGCCGCCGCCGACGCCGACGGGGGCAAACAACAAGAGTCCTTTGTGGAAACAGCATCGGACCACGTTCCAGGCGAGGTCGTAGTTGGGTTCTTTTGAGCCGCGCTTGACAATCAACAACCCGCCGACAAGGCCTTGCGACGGGGCAAATCCGATGACCTCGGAGAACTGGTCTCTGACAGCTTGCAGTTCTTCGCGTAAGGCGCTCCCGAGGGTGGCGGCGTTCTGAGCGAGGTGCTCTTGCTCGATGACCTCGATGCTTGCGAGTGCGGCGGCACAGCAGATCGGGTTGGCGGAGTGGGTACTGGTCATTTCGTTGGGGCCGTAGAGGTCCATGACGTCGTCGCGGCCAATCACGGCGCTGATGGGCAGGGAGCTGCTTAATCCCTTGCCGAGGCAGAACAGGTCGGGGACGACGTCGTACAACTCGAAACCCCACAGGGCGCCGCACCGGCCAAACCCGGCTTGCACTTCGTCAAAACACAGCAACGCGGCGTGCGCATCGCACCATTTGCGCAAGGCTTGGGCGTATTCGTTGGGCATGAAGTACGGCCCGGCGCCCTGATAGGTCTCAGTAATGACCCCGGCTACGTTGTCCGGTTCGACGCCCGCGTCCGCGAGGCTGCGCTCGAAGAGTTGGAAGCTGGTGTCTTCGTTTCGGAAACCGTCGGGGAACGGGACATGGATAATGTCGGGATCGCGGTGCTTAATCCAGTCCCTGCCGCCGAGTACGCCGCCCATTTGCTGGGCGCCCAATGTGCGGCCGTGGAATGAATCGAGGAATGCAACGATGACGTTCTTGTCATCGCCGCCTATCCGTCTGCCGTGTGTGCGCATGAGTTTGAGGGCACATTCGGTGGTTTCCGAGCCGGTGCTCAGCAAGAGGACTTTGTTCAGTTTCGGCGGCGCCAGGGAAACCAACTTCTGTGTAAGTCGTATTCTAGGCACATTGGGGAAGCAATAGGTGGTCAAGAGCGGTTTCGAGGCCTGTTCGACGATGGCGGCGGCAATTTGGGGGTGTCCATGGCCGGCGTTGGCGACGAGCACGCCGGACGAGAAATCGAGCCACATGTTGCCGTGGACGTCGTATACGTTAACGCCTTGGGCGCGATCCCAAATAACGGGCGGCTGGCCCTGCATGCTGCGGCTCTCTGCGGCACGGAGTCTGTCCAATTGTTCTCTCGTTTCTTTCGAGGGGAGAAGGCCGCGTATTCTGCGATACGGGGTCAGGATGCTTGGGCTTTCAACCGGTTCGAGCGGAAACGGCTTTGCCATATGGACCTTTGACCTCCTACAGCCCAAACGGCGTTTCGGAGAAACACGAACGGACTGTGATTCGCGCAACATTTCCTGAGGCTCTCGGGGAATTGAACAATAAGACGCTCTGGGGATTCAAATGCCGCCAGCAACGACGGCTGGGCACGTCGTTCCGTAATCGCCGGGTAACCTTTGCAGGGTGGCACCGTCAAACTCCGTTTGGAGGTGTCCTACAGGGTACTCACTTCACGCTATCTCCAAGCTGTCGCTTGTAAGGTGCCACCCACCTGGTGAGGCGGCGTTGACCAGCGCAGGGCCAAGCCACGTCGTTTGCCGGACGAGTGCCGTTCGCTTTTAGATTTCTTGCCCGGCGATTAGGGGTTATCGATCCTGCTTGCGTTACGAGTTCCGGCACTGTATTATCGTGTCGGTTTCGAGAGCAAACGGGGAAGTGTGTTTTGGGTGAGTTTCGCCAGGCGATCAAAGACATTATCGCCAACATCAACACGGTCATCCTTGACAAAGGGTCGGTCGTGCAGACCGCGCTTGGGGCGTTTCTGGCGGGGGGACACGTGTTGCTTGAGGACGTGCCGGGCGTTGCTAAGACCATGCTGGTCCGCGCGTTAGCGATATCGAGCGGATGCAGTTTCGTGCGGATACAGTGTACGCCTGACTTGCTGCCGTCGGATGTCAGCGGCGTTTCGATTTTCAATCAGAAGACCCGGGAATTCGAGTTTCGTCGCGGGCCCGTCTTCTCGCAGGTTATCGTCGCGGACGAGATAAACCGGGCGACCCCGCGGACGCAATCGGCCCTGCTCGAGGCGATGGCGGAAGGTCAGGTTTCGGTGGACGGGAAGACGTACAAACTGCAGCAGCCGTTTCTTGTGTTTGCGACGCAGAATCCTGTGGAACATGAGGGCACGTTCCCGTTGCCGGAGGCCCAGCTTGATCGGTTCATGATGCGTCTTTCGGTGGGGTACCCGAGCATGGTGGCGGAAGGCGATCTGCTTGAGCGGACCCGCGTGAAGCACCCGATCGATTCGCTCGAGGCCGTGACGGACGCGAGTACGATTATGCGTATGCAGGCGTCGATACGTGAGATCTTTGTACATAACAAGATTCGAGATTACGTGCTGCGTCTCGTCAACCGAACGCGCGACTCGACGCATCTGACGCTGGGCGCTAGTCCGCGGGCTTCGATGGCTTTGTTTCGAGCGGCCCAGGCCCTTGCGGCGGTGCAAGGGCGAAGCTACGTGATACCGGACGATGTGAAGCGTCTTGCGCATCCCGTACTCGAACACCGACTTATCCTGAATCCTGAGAGCCGGTTGCGGCGCGTAACGACGCACAGTGTCCTGCGCGATATAATTGAGGAAGTGGCGGTTCCTGCGGGGATTCTGAGCCACAAGGGACGCAGCGACGCCGTTTGAGCCAGGGGGCCACGATGCGGGACGTATAGGGCAGGTATAGGTCTGTCTGTTTCGGCGGGTTTACAGACGGGCTCGTGGAATCATACGGTTTGTGTATGGAAGTAACGGGCAGTATCAAGGTCTAATGAAGAAATTCAAACGCAAGGCTGACAAGAGTTCGCAACCTGAATCCGAAACAAGGGGCCCTGAGGAATCAAGCGACTCCGAGCTGGAACTCACGCACGTCGGCCAGTACGAGATCGTGGCGCCCATCGGCACGGGGGGCATGGGCACCGTATACAAAGCGATCGATCGGGAACGCGACCAGACGGTTGCGATCAAAGTCCTGGATAGACGCTACGACCTGGATAAGAAACGGCGCAAGCGCGACTATCTGGGCAGGGAGATCCTTATTGCGGCGAGTCTCGACCACGAAAACATCATCAAGATGGACAAAGGCATTATCGAGCAGGAAGATCGCGAAGGCAATGTCCGGCGCTGCCTGCTCATGGAATACATCGACGGCCACAATCTTCGCAAGCACATCAACGAGCGCGATCTGACGTTTACGCAAATGCTTGATTTGTGTATCAAGCTGTGTTCCGGATTGGATTTCCTTCACCAGAACGGCATCGTGCACCGCGACGTGAAACCCGAGAATTTCCTTTTTTCACGCGACTTGAGCACGGTCAAGATAGTGGATTTTGGTCTTTCAAAATCGCGGGCTACATGGCGGACCCGCCGGATCAAAGAGGGCGGCGGCACGCGGCGCTACATGTCTCCGGAGCAACTTGCCAAACGGAAGCTTGACGCGCGCTCGGACATCTTCTCGTTCGGCATCACCATGTACGAGCTTCTCTCGGGCCGACATCCTTGCACCGCGAGCGACACGCGTCAAATCCAGCGGCAGATCCGCAGCAGCCGGTATCGCTTCGAGCCGCCGTCGAAGTATAACCCCGAGATCCCGAAACAGATGGACAAGATCATTCTCAAGGCGCTGCGTCGCAATCCCGACAACCGCTATCAGTCGCTTACGGAGATGCTGCTTGACCTGTCGCGCGTCAGCCAGTCGCGGATATAGCGGAGCGCACACGGAACTCTCGACCAAAAGACTGCCATTATGCCCTTGGGCGGAGCATGTGTTTCGAGAAGTGGTCGCTGAAAAAGATGGAGAATGAGGGTGAAGCAGAAGCAAGATCCGAGCCTTGCGAAGATTATGGCGGCGGTCCTTTTTGTGGGCGCGGTGGCGTACGGGGTCGTTCGGTTTTCGCAATGGCTCAATGAAGATATTATCCTCGGCGCAATCGAAAAGTCCGCGCCCGACAAGATCGACATGGCCAAGGAATTGGCGGCCAAAGGAGACACGGCGGAGGCAAAGAAGGCCCTCCGCCCCATCGTAGCGCGCGTTAAGAGTGACTCGGTCACTCCTCGAGCGTTGATGCTTATGGCGCAACTCGAGCAGGAAAGCGGGAACACCGAAACGGCGCTGGCGCTGTTAAAACGCGCCGTGGACGAGTTCCCGACGAGTCCCGACCAGCCGAGGGCCGCCACGACGTACGGCCGCTTGCTCGAGGATTTGGGGCGGATTGCCGACGCGAAACAGGTTTACTCGGCAGTCCGCGCCACGGCCCAACCGGCGTTGCGGGGGGCTGCTGTTGCGGGGCTGGCGCGATTGGCCGAGCGTGCGGGCGAACTTGTCGAAGCCCGAGACCTGTATCGGCAGGCCGTGGCTGATTCTGAATGGGACTCGCCGGAATGGAATCTGGCGCTGGATGGTCTCGGGCGCCTTAACGTTCACTTCATATTCTCGCAGGAAGAGACGCCGGAAAGCGAACCGTACATCGTGGCGCCGGGCGATTCCTTGAACCGGATCGGCGTGCGGTTGAATACGACGCAGGGAATGCTCATTCGGGCCAACGGCATAGAAGATCCCTCGAAGCTTCGGCCCGGACAGCGGCTGAAACACACACCGACGGATTTCCGCATCATCATCGAGCGATCGACGTGCCGCCTCTTTCTACTCGGCAAGAACACGCTGTTCAAACGGTATTCCGTGGGTCTGGGGATGCCGGGAGACGAGACCACGCTCGGAAGCTACACGATCGGCAACAAAATGAAGGATCCGACGTGGTACCGGCCCGGCGGGTCGCCCGTGCCGCCGGGGGACCCGGAGAATGAGCTGGGCACGCGCTGGATGCCTCTCGTGCCGAATGCCGAGGGTCTGCCGACCAGCTTGGGCATTCACGGCACGAACAAACCGGAGACGGTCGGGAACTACTCATCCCTGGGCTGTGCTCGATTGGTGCCTGAGGATGTCGAGGAACTCTACGATCTCGTGGTCCGCGGAACGCCGGTCGAAATTGTGGAAAACTTCGGGCCGGAAAGGGTAGGATAGGGCTCGCAGCGCCCGGTGGCGCGCACTGGGCGTTTTTGACGCGGGATATCAGTATCGTGGCAAAGACCCGTTCCAAACGACTGTTCGAGCGCATCCAAAAGGGCACTCAGGCCGGGGACGCCAAACGCAACGCGATCATACCTCTGTATGACGACACGTCTTTCTTCATGCTCTCGAACGAGGTCGCGCGCATTGCTTCCGAGCACCCGTCGACGGGCCTGACTATCATGGTTGATTCGCAGACCGCTGGCAAGGTGGACGCGTTGGATGCGGCTCGAGCAGTGTGCGACAATGTGTTCGTGTTCGGGGAGGCGCCGACGGCGTGGCTCTCCGCGGAGAACCTGACTTCCGTGGCCGCTTTGGACGCCATGACGGACATGGATCGTTTTCTGGTCGCGATCTCGTCGGACATGGATGTCGCCATTTTCGGCCGCGGGTTCGACGAGGACGGCGAACCGGAAGACAAACATCGGTTCGAGGGCGGCTGGACGTGCCGGGCGTCGCACGTCCGTTCCATAGCGGAACTGTTGTTGGAGGCGGGCGGGCTCAATTCGACGGTCGATTTCGCCGAACCCGCGCCGGCAACCGTTGAGCGTACGTCGGCATGCTCGACGCAGTTGATGGCATTGCTGGCGCAACGGCTCTCGGCGCAACAGCACGACGTCGCAATGGACAAGCAAGACCTTTTCTCCGTGCTCGACATCCTTAAGGCCATTTCGGCGAAGCGACGGGCACACGACATCCTTTTCGTGTTTGTGGAGCGCATTGCACGCATTGTGGACACGGCGCGCTGTTCGGTTGTGCGTGTGTGGGGCGGCGAAGACAAGGGCCATGTTCTGGCGTCTCATGAGGATGCTCGGGTCCACGATCTGATCATCGAGTTGGCGAAGTATCCCGAAATCCGAAGATCCCTCCAGACGCGAGAGAAGGTTGTGATCAATGACGTTTGGCATGATCCGCTGACGCGCGATTTTGCGGGGCAACTCAAGGCGGCCAAGATCGGCTCGCTGCTGGTCGTTCCTATTGTGTTGTTCGACCAGAACGTGGGTTCGCTGGTTTTGCGCGCCGCCCGAAGAGAGCGTCGGTTTACGGCGCGGGAGGTCGGGTTTTGCGAGATCGTTGCGGAGGCGGCCGCGAATGCGCTGGAGCGCGCCCACTTGTTCGAGAGTATTCAGAAGGCCAACGAGCGGCTCGAATACCTGGCCATCACGGACGGGCTGACGGGGCTTTACAACCACCGGCATTTTCACGAGCGCCTCGAGGAAGAGTTCGAGCGGGCGCGGCGCTATCGGGTGCCGCTATCGTGCCTGATGCTCGATATTGACGATTTCAAGCAGGTAAACGACACGTACGGGCACTTGCAGGGCGACAATGTCTTGCGGGAAATGGCGGCGCGCATTCTGCGTACGGTTCGGAAAAGCGATACGGTGGCGCGCTACGGAGGCGAGGAGTTCGTGATAATAATGCCGCAGACGGGCGCGCACGGCGCTGCCGCGGAAGCCGAGCGGCTTCGTCATGTTTTGGGTTCGGCGCCTTACGAAGGCATGCCCGAGGAGGTGCGCGTTACGGTGAGCGTCGGGGTGGCCGTGCTCGAGCAGGACGCGATGCGCGACTGCGAAGCCATCATCCGCGTTGCCGATGGGGCTCTTTATCGGGCTAAGCACAAAGGCAAGAATCGAATCGTTGTGGCCGGGCCGGAAGGAGATGTACCGTGAGGAATTGGTTGTTCTTATTGGTGGCATTGCCGGCCGTAGCGGGTTGCCGGACGGTCATTGAGCCTTTTGTGATGATGAAGCCGGACTACCGCGACCTCCCGGTGGATCGCCTGCGCGAAGTGGCCCTCGAGATCGAGCGGGCCGTCGAGGCGGGGAACCGCACGCCCGATATACCGGATCGGGGCGGGATCGTCATAAACACGGAGGATGTATTGCAGAGCATTCGGACGCGGGCGGCGCGCGCCGAACTGGTCAACCGGTTCCGCGACACGGGACACGCGTATGAGCATCAAGGCCTGCTCTGGATTCTGCGTAGCGCCGAGTACAAGAAGTCGGGAACTCGGCGGAAACGGGATCTCGACGCCCGGTTGGTCATTTGGGAAAACGAGGATCGGCGGCGGATTTACGGGGGGATTCTGGAGGCCGGCAATTTCCCGCGGCAGTCGCGAACGGCCATTCAGGAGGTTTTCCACGAAGCGCGCGTCGCGTGCTTGCGGCCAGGCCAGAAATACATGAATGCCTCGGGTGAGATCGTTTGCAAGTAAGCGCCGGGAACCGTCCCCGCAGCTGCTGCCGAAAGGCTTTTTGCGATTGTGTCGGTTGGGAGCGACGGGCGGGTGGTGCAGCCGGGAAGCAAGCAACGTTGCTTTGCGGTTGTGGCGCAGTGAGTTGACGGGACGCCGTGGCTTAGGTATCCTACAGCCGGATTCGTCGGCCCGTCACAGAGACGAGGCGACCTGAATGAAGCATGTCAGGAGAATGTCGAAGGGAGTTTCGGCAGCGGACGGCATCACGCAAGCCCATGCAGACTTTGCGTTGGCCCTTGTCAATCTTTATATTGAGACTGCAGGCGAACTCAAGAAGGCGGATCGGCAGTAGGCACGCCGGGGTTCCGAGGTCTGTGCGGCGAGAGAAGCACTGTGTTGGTGTTTGGCCGGCACCGGACAAGACGGCGCACCGCATAACCGTAGAGAGGAGCAAGGCTGTTCAGTGGAGAAACCGGATGTAAGGGAAGCCATCGCGAACGTCAGGAACCTTCCCACGTTGCCGACGCTGTTGGGCCAAATCCTCGTTACGGCCTTGGATCCGGACTCGTCGGCGCTCGATCTGGGACGATACATAGCGGCGGACCAAAGTCTGTCGGCGACGTTGCTCAAGGTCGTCAACTCCGCTTACTACGGATTCTACAGACAAATCACGAGCGTAACCACGGCTATCGTCATCCTGGGGTTCAATGAAGTCCGTAATCTGGTGCTGACTGCGTCGGCCTTCCGGGCGTTTCCAAAGGGGGGCACGAGCTACGAGCGGGTCCAGTTGTGGCGGCATTCCCTGGCGGCGGCGATCGCGACGGAGCGCACGGCGAAATTGCTGGCGTTGGACGTCGAGGGCACGTTTGTGTCCGGTTTGCTCCATGACATTGGGAAGGTGGCGCTCGATACGCTCTATCCGGAGATCTTTCGGGAAGCGGTTCAGAAGTCGCACGACGAAGCGGTCCCGCTTGCCGAGGCGGAAGCGTTCTACTTCGATTTGGATCACGCGGAGATCGGCGGGTTGCTCGCCGAACATTGGAACATGCCGGCGCCCATCGTCGACGCCGTGCGCAACCATCACGATCCCGGAGCGGCTTCCGAGGCGCCCCAACTGGCGTATCTCACGTCGCTTGGCAATTTCTTGACGTACCAATGCGATCTGGGCGAGTCGGGAAATGGGGCGTCGCCCGACCTGCCGGATGGGTCGCGGGCGGGCTGCGCTGTCACGGAACCCCAATGGAGCCAGGTGTGCGAAAGTCTCGAAGGCGCTAAGGAGCGGATAGACGAACTCCTGGGCATCATGGCGGCCTAGGTACGTAATTCCGCAAAGACGCCAACTTTTTTCTCGCCTCGCTATTCCTGGTCGTTCGGCTGCTCGTAATCATGATCGAAGACTCGAGTACGAGCACGGGGCCGAGCCCGTAGGACGCCGGTAGGTTCATTTGCGTTCCGAGCGCGGGTGCCGGGTTCTCTTGCTCGTGTTTTTTCGCCGGGATGTGGACGCGCGTTTCCCCTGAACGCCCTTCTCGTCTATGGCTTCTCGCAACCCGGCCAGCGAAGGCAGCACGTCGTCGGGCGCGTCGAATTGCTCGGCGATCCATTTAAGGACACTTTCGATCACGGTTGTGCGCCAGCGCACGGCGGGCCGGGCAAGTTCGTCGCGCAGGTACTGTACGTCGCGCAGCAGGCATTTCCGCGCCTCGCCGTCCAGGGGCGAGAAGTCGGCTTCGGCGACGAGTCGCTCGACGAGTTGAGGGATTTCGCGGGCGGCCTCTTCGGTTTGGCCGGGCAATTTTGGAAATCGCAGATTGAACTCGAACTCGTTTTCGACAAGGTCAATGCCGTCGGCCGAAATATGCGCTGCCGCAAACATCGGGGGCGCGTAGCCTATCATCAACTCGATCAGGCCGCGGTCGTGGAGATAGAAGGCGTTGCTGACGAGATCCTCTCGGGCGATGGTGCCGTCCTCGAGCAAGTCGTCGGGCGCGGGCATATCCAGCGGATCCTTGAGGTATTTCTCGTAGAGCACCTCGAGAATCCGCCGCCGCACGCTCTTCGGATGTCGCGACATCAGTATGTAACCTTCCTCGGCCAAAAGCGCCGTCGTTTTCCCAGAGAATAACAGGACAGGCGGCGTGATTCTAACCCGTTGAACGCGCTCCCGTACCCCGGCAAGTATTCGCCAGCAAACCTTGTGGCCTTGCGAGAGGCCACAAAAGGTCCCGACGGGGCGTGAATGCGAGCAGAAACGCAGCCCGGACACACTGGGGGAAACATAGTGGAAACATAGTGGAAACATAGTTGGAAACATAGGGACAGACTACTGATTTATTTGCTTTTGGGTGTGTTTGTTGGTAGGATGTTGGGCATGGGTCGTGTAGCGCGGATAGTCGCGCCGGGGTTTCCGCATCATGTGACGCAACGGGGAA
>DUZM01000091.1 GCA_013349485.1 Candidatus Hydrogenedentota bacterium
CAACTCGGACAAGACTATGCGTAGCGGCAGCTGGTTCGCCTCGCGTATACGGACCGCCAGCGCCACGGCCCCGAACCGCAGCACTGTGCTCAGGACGAACACCGTGTGGTATCCATTGAGTGTGTGCGAACCCATCGTGAAGGTGGCACGGAAATTGACATAGTCGATCACTTTGCCGGCGATCACCGGACTCAGGGCCGCCATCACGCCCACGGCAACGAAATTGGCGGCGGCGATATACATGGTGCGGTTTCTGCGCGGGGTGGACTTGAGCACCGTCCCTTGCATCGCGAGGTTCATTCCGGCATTGAGTATGCCATCCACGAACATCACAACGGCCAAGGCGGGAATGGCGAAACCCGGCACGCGGGAGGCCAGCACGACGGCGACCGGCGTAAACGCTTTGCCGAAAGACAAAACCCGCAACACGGGGCCGTATCCGAACCCGTCGCAGACCAGGCCCCAAAAACTCGAGGATACGGCGATGCCGAGCGCGCCCGCGGCGCCGATCAGTTGCACGGCAAACACGTTCAGGCCCACGTCATCGATCATATACAGGCCGAAGAACGGCGCGGCCATAAACACGGCGAACTGCCAGTAACCCATGAACAGCAAAAACGGCCGGAACGCGCTGTCCCGGAGCGGTTGCATAAGCGTTTGCCGCAACGGGACGCCTTCGGTTCGTTCGTGCGGCGGCTCCGGGACCGCAAGAAACAGCAGAATGTCGATGATGCCCAGAAAAAGGCCCACGCCGGCGATCACGGTGAAGCCGGCAATGATCCGATCGCCGATCTCGAACACATGAAACCATACGGCCACGGCCACCATCGCGGCGATGTTCGCAAACGTGATGAAACCTTGGCGGACGGCCCAGTGCCGGGTCATGGACTCCCGAGGCACCAGATCGGCCATCCACGAAAACCAAACGGGCACGCCGATCTGGGCTATGGCGTCATGGAGAACCAGCGACAGGATTATCCAGGCGATCTGGAACTGGGGTTCCGTAAACAGAAGGGGCGTCACAAGGACGCCCAGAAACGCGGCGCGGTGCGTGATTGCCAGCACGATCCAAAGCGGTTTCCGCCGTCGTATGCGGTTGCCGATCACGCTGCCGACTATCTGAAACGCGATGACGAGCGCGCCTAACCCGGAAATAAGGCCGAAATGAAACGCCGTAGCGCCGAGTTCCGTGAGAAACTTGATCCGCGGCGCGCCCGTGATGCACGTGAGATAGTAGATGCTGCCCAGCAAACCCGCCCACGTCACGACCCGCCAAACGCGCCGCATTTCCCGCGGCGGCACACGAGCGCTCTCGCTCACGGGCTCTCTACCCTCCTATTGTCCCGTCCCGCGCAAGCCCGACTTCCGGCCGGGACTGTCACCGACGCGCGGGCCACGTATTACCAAAAGTGACAAAGATGATAAGGCCGCCCCGTTATTTTCAAATACGGCAAATTTGCAAATAACGCAAGGCCTTATTGACAAATTGCTCCCTTCTTGGACCTCGCTCCCAATCGCCGAAGCGCGCCCGGAGCCGGTCAAGTCGCATCACGTGCGCCACGGGTCACTTGCCCGACAGTCACTTCCGTGGGCGCTGCCCGGCCGCTCGCCTTGGCGCGTGGCGTGCTGACGGGCTCTGGTACAGTCACATGCTCGCAGGTACTGACCCGAATAACAGTCTTTGAGTATCCGCGCCTTGAGCCCGCCTGAAATGATACACGTGCTGTGTCCTCTTTTCTATGCTCAGTTGTCTATACTAAACAGAGAGGAAGAACGCGTGATGTCGGCCTCAGAAACACTCAAGGATGCCGGGCTTGTCGGGCGGACGCTCGATGGGGACAGGGAGGCTTTCGGGCTGCTCGTCGAGCGCCACTCGAGCGTGGTGTTCGGCGTCGCTCTGTCGCATCTCCACAACGCCGCCGACGCCGAGGACGTAACACAAGACGTGTTCTTAACGGCCTACAAGGCACTCAATACACTTCGCGATCGACGCAAATTTACCCGCTGGCTTGTAACCCTTGCCAGAAACCGTTGCCGAAACCTCTTGAGGCACCGCCGACTCGAAGCCGCCCTGCCTGACCGGCTGGACGGCATCGAGGCAGCTTCGCGGCCGCGCCCGGAACGCGACGAGGTGTGCCGGTTGCTGCGCGAGGAAATGCAGGAACTGGATGAATCCGCGCGCGAGGTGTTGCTCCTCCACTACTTCTCACGTAAGAAGATCCGCGAGATTGCCGACATCCTCGGGATTTCGAAGAGCGCCGCGGCCAAGCGGCTGCAACGCGCCCGCACGACGCTCGGCGAACGGCTCGTGGACGTCCTCGGCGAGCAGTTGCGCCGGGGGGACAAACCCAAAGAACGCACCGCGCGCGTCACGGCTGCCGTTGTGGGCGCCAGACCCCTCTGGAAAACCGCCGCCGTTGCAGGAGCCGCGTCAGAAGCGCTTGAAAGTTCGGTGCCGTTGTCGATACCCGGCCTCGGAAAAGTGCTGGGAGGTGTCTTGCTCATGAAGAAAACCCTGATAGGTCTCTTGCTGTGTGCCGTGGCGCTGCTCGCGTTCTGGATGTCGCTTGATGGGTGGCGCGAAGAGAAGGCGGAGCCAGAAAGGACGAGTGCGTATACCGCCGCGCCACGCTCGAGTCTCGCCGAGCCGGATGGGCTCGAGGAAGACGAGCAGCGTAGGGAGTCGGCAAAAGAGGGCGATTCAGAACCTATCGAGCACCTGGTGGCCCCGGAAGAAGGGGCGGCTGACGACTGCCTCATTTCGGACGCGGAACAATACTGCTCGATTTCAGGCCGGATTGTCGATGAAGCCGGCGCGCCGATTCCCGGAGCAGAGGTCCTCGTTGTGGCGGTGTGTTCGACTGAAGCCAAGTATCGTGAAGACACCGAGCACTATTTTGGCGCGTTATTGGACGAGACGCGCCGTTTCAGCGACATCGGCGATGCGTCCGGGGCTTACGACATCTCGGGAATTCCGTTCCGCGGAAGTGCGCGTGTCTTTGCTTCTGCCGAAGGATATGCACAGATGCGTCGCGTGCGCGTAGTGTTGTCGGACGGCTATTCATTGGAGAATGTCGATGTGGTGCTTGGCCTGGGCGAGACAGTTGCGGGGCGGGTGTTGACTGAAGGCGGGCAACCGGTCGCCGGTGCGGTAGTCGTGCCCTGCGGAAGCTCCCCTAAGGCACTGGCATATACCGACAAGAATGGACTTTTCACCATAGCAGGCGACCGAGGGGACTTGCACTGGTTGCGGGTATTCAAACCGGGCCTCGGCTTCGTCACCTTCTCGGATGTGCCGGCACCGAGTACGGAGACCATCGAGCTTCGAATGCCCGGGACAGCCGTGCTGAAGGGCCGCACAACCTGCCCTGACAATGCGTCTGCCTCAGGACTGCACGTCCGTTTAGTGGGTGCAGCGGAAATCGCGGGCCGGTTCTTGCTTCACTACCCGAGCACCTTCACGGACGAAAACGGCCGCTACGAAATCGCTGGATTGGATGTGGGCCTGACTTACGAAGTTGCCGTGTATGATAATCAAGAAACGTTGCGGGCGCGAGCAGACTTAGGCTACCTCGAACCTGGCAAGGAAACCGTTTGGAACTGCCAAATCCAGGACCCGATCTGCATCCACGGCCACGTTTGCGGCCAAGAAAGCCGAGAGCCGATCATGATGCCTTCGCTTTTCGCCGTCCGCGCCGTGAAAGACGATCAAGAAGTCGCGGTGCATCACATGAAGCACGGCGGCGGCGCTTATAGCCTCCGCATCCCAGGTGTCTCCGGGAAATACCTGATTTGCCCCTCCTATGAACCGTATACGCATCATGGATTTGAGAATTTGGGCAGGGAGGTGTATCTGACCCCCGGGGAAGAAAAGGAGATCGATCTTTTCGTGCCGGAGCCGTTCACGATGGCTATCCGAGTCATTGATGAAGCGGACCGTCCTGTTTTGGGTGCGACGGTGGGAAGGTCCGGTTCCGGGCTTTTCACCGTCGTAGGCGTAACCGACGAAAGCGGACGGTATCAATACGCTGGCTTCACCCCTGTCGTAAACGAAGATAGTTCGGAGATAGGCGAAGGTTGCCTGACGGTGTCGCACCCCGGGTATGTCGACGAGGAGAGCACGCATCAGTGGGGGTATTCGGGGGAGGCGTTTCCTGAAGAGACCATCGTACTCTACAGAGCGGCCGGCGTACGCGGCAGGGCCGTTGACGTTGACGGAAGTCCGTTTGCCGGCGCAGGGCTCGAGCTCACTGTACACTACGGAGACGGCAGCTCAAAGGTGTTGGACCTGCGCACCAATGCCGACGGCTTGTTCAGAGAATCCGAGTCCATACCCGCCACGGAATGCTCGTTCGAAGCAATGCTATGGCATCGGCAAGACGGCGAAACGCTGCGCGATACGTGGCGCTGCGAACCCATCGACTGTACGCCGGGCCAAGTCACCGACCTCGGCGCGATCGTCTTCGCGCCGAGGGCCGATCCTTAGCTGGAGCTGGACCGGTGATTCGCATAAGAAAGCTGCGAACCCTTAGGGCCTGAGAACTCCCAGCACCGCCGAACCGCCCAAAGCAAAGCCCCCGGAGGTGGTGACGCGTAAAGCCCCGGGTGAAGCGAAGCGGAACCCGGGGAAGGCGCCTCCCCCGCCCCAAAAGCCCACCGGAGGCGGGCGACGGACAGCCTTTCTTAGCAGGAGCCCCGCCTCAGGCGGGAGCCCCGCCTCGGGCGGGGGGGGACGCGGCCGTTACTCTCCACAGTTGGCTCAGTGGCTGTGGGAAAAGTGATTGCTTCGCTTCGCTCGCAATGACACTAAGATCAGGCTCTTGGACTTGTGTGCTCGTTATCCCAAGGAAGGTCGCACATTCGTTCAAAGGATTTACGATTCAGCACGGTGGCTATGCTCACCGGGGCCACGTTAATCTTGGTGGAGGATGTACACGTCGGGGAGTTCGCGGTAGGCTTCGTTGTAATCGAGGCCGTAGCCCACGACGAAGTGGTTGTCGATCTGGAACCCGACGTATCGAGGGCGGACATCGACCTGGCGTCGCGCCGGTTTGTCGAGAAGTGTGCATAGATGAAGGCTGGCGGGCCGTTCCGCGTCGAGGCGGTCGAGGATGGCTGCAGCCGTTACGCCGGTATCGAGGATGTCCTCGACCAGGAGCACGTCCTTGCCCGCCAAGGAGGTCTCAGGCAGGTGGGTAAACTCGACTGCGCCCCTCGACCGCACGCCTTTGTAGCTTCGCGCGCGCACAAACTCGAGCGTGACGGGAATCGTCAACCGCCGCATAAGGTCCGCGGCAAACGGCAGCCCGCCTTTCAACACCGTGACAAGCACGATGCCGACGCCGCGTGGGTGTTCGGCCCCGTCCCCGTAGGCGTGCTTGCACGCGTAGTCCCGAGACACAGCCTCGGCCAGTTCGGCCACCCGTTGCTGAACGGCCGCCGCCGCGATTAAGGGTTTCTCACCAATTCGCATCAACCACCTCGATCTCGATCACCTGGGACGTCTCCGGCCCGACGGCGCCGTGTGCCGCAATCGCATAGCCAATCACCCACAAAACCGTTTCACCCGAAACCAAGAGCGGCTGCGAGTCCCGTCGCGTCGCGGGAAGGCCGATATCGATGAAGTAGTCTTTCAGTTTCTTCGTTCCCGTCATTCCTAGCGGCGTGAACCGGTCGCCGGCCCGCCGATGCCGCACGGCCAACGCGGCGCCAGCCGCTTGCGCATCGAACACCTGGCGCGTAGGCGAACAATATGCCGCTAGATCGGCCGCAGGCACGCGATCGAGGCGCCGCACGCGATAGAGGCGGCCGAATGCTTCCGTGTCTCCGGGCACCGCAAGCGGAATCACCCGATCGGCCAAAACCACCGGGCCGGTTCGCACCTCGGTAGTGGTGCGGCCATTGTGCAGCGTGACGCCGCCGCCGAGGTCGAAGGCGCGGCCGGTGGACCCTTCGGCAATAAACCTTGCCGCAGCCGCAACGCGATCGAAGGGACAATCGACGCCGCGCCCCCACGCCAGCATGAGGACGGCCCGGCGCTGAAGCGCGGGGTCGCCCCGCGCGAATGCCTGCCGGTCAATGGCCTGGTCTTCTCCAAGACACTGCTGCCAGAACGTTCTCGCGGCGGCCTCGATGAACGCGTTCTCGACGCGCTCGAGATCGGCGAGCCGGCATAGGGCGTCGCGTACCCTCGGGTTGAACTCCGCGAGACGCGGCAGCAACTCGTGCCGGACCTTGTTTCGCAAGAACCGCGTGTCTGCGTTCGTCCTGTCGATCTGGTGCGGCAGGCCAAGGTCTTCGAGATAGGCGAGGACCTCGTTGCGGGTGCACGCGAGCAAGGGCCGTACGATCCGCACCCCGCGCTCGGCGCGTACGGGGGGGATGCCGGCAAGTCCGTGCGGCGCGGTGCCGCGCAGGAGACGCATGAGGACGGTTTCGGCCTGGTCGTCGGCCTGGTGGCCTGTCGCCACGCAGGCGCAGCCGACCTGTTCGGCCGTGTCGAGGAGGAACTCGTAGCGGGCCTGTCGGGCGTACTCTTCGAAGGAGAGGGGGGATGCCGCGGCCTCGGGCTCGATGGCGCGACTCGCGGTGTGAAACGGCAACCCCCGTCGCGCCGCCAGTTCCCGCACGAACGCCGCATCCTCTCCGCTCTCCCCGTTTCGCGTTTGATGGTCGAAATGCGCGACCTCGAGCGCGTAGCCCAACGCGCCGAGCGCGTCGAGCAGGCACACCGAGTCCGCCCCGCCGGATACTGCCGCCAACACGCGCTCACCGGCGCCAATCATGTTGTGGGCGGCAATCGTCCGCCGGACCCTCTCGATTAGCATTTCAGTCGTTTTTGACAACAGCTCGCTCCAAAGCCGCCGCTTGGGTAACAGTGGTTCTCCAGCCACTCCTTCTCGCAGAAACCTGATCGAGTTCTCCGGCGTGGTTCTGATGAACCCGTTCAGTGGCTGGACACCGTCAACGCGCATCTGCTCTCGTCATTGCTAGGAACGCAGTGACGAAGCAATCACTTTTCGCAGCTGCCTGAAGGCACTCGGCGAAAAGTGATTGCCGCGTCGCTCCCCCGCCGCTGCCGGGGTCGCTCCTCGCAATGACGGGTGAGGAAGCGCCCGCGGCTTCATCACGCCGTGCGCGGGATCCATCAAACGCCACACGAGATGCCTCGAATCCGAGGATATGCTTTTCAGCATACTCTCCACAAGTGTCCCCTAATCGCCGGGTAAGAAATCTGAGGTCGAAAACTATTCGCTTAGGAGGCGTCGTGTCTTGGATATACGCTGGGCAACGACGACTCACCACGTGGGTGGAATATATATGCGGGACACATCCAAAGAGAGTTTGAAGGTGCCACCCGGCAAAGGTTGCCCGGCGATTAGGGCGCCCCGAATTGGCTACGTTCTGTCTCGCGGGCGTTGGCGCCGAGCAATGCCCGTTGTGTCGGCGCGACTGCCGCGACGGCAAAACTGCTATTATTGAATGCGCGGCGAAACCATGTCACCTCCCAGGGTTTCGTTCATCTACTATGTGGAACCGGTGGAGCGGAAACCGATGCTGAGCGTGCGAGGACAGGCCGACGCCCGGGTTGTGCGGCGGGTGCTCGAGGGCGAGCGTGAGGATTTCGCGGTCCTGGTCGAGCGGTACATGCGGGTGGTGCACGCCGTCGCCTATGCCCAGATGGGAAACCCCGACGATGCGGAAGACGTTGTGCAGGACGGGTTTCTGAAGGCGTTCGAGAAGCTGGATACCTTGCGTCAGGCCCACAAATTCGGCTCGTGGCTCATCTCGATTGTCCACAACGTGTGCAAGGAACGCATCGCGACGCGCATCAGACAGAACGCACTCGCCGAGAGGGGGCCGGCGGCGTCTGCGACGGCGATTCCCGACATCGAGCGGCGGGAACTCCACGACGTGCTGCGCCAGCAGCTCGAACGGCTCGACGCGGTGCACCGCGAAGTGCTGTTGATGCACTACTTTGTAGGTAAGCCAGTCCGCGAGATCGCCGCACTGCTCGACATTTCGCCGGCCGCCGTGAAAAAGCGCCTGCAACGCGCGCGGGACGTCCTCAGTAAGCAAATGCTCGATGAGATGCAACCCGACACCGAAACCGCCCGGCGCGAACGCGGGCAAACCCGCCGCATCATGGGCATCGTCGCCGCCGCGCCCGTAGCGTGGCAGCCCGCATCCACATCCGGCGCCTCGAGCGGCACCGCAACTGTTGCAGCCACCCTGGGAGGATTGTTGGCCATGAAGAAGGCAGTCGTGGCGATTATTGTACTTATTGTCGGCATCCTCAGTCTGTGGACAGTGGTCGTGAAAGAGAAGCCCGAACACTCTGAGGATGCCCAGCCCGCAGCATCACACTATGCCCTTTCTAAGGTGCGCGTGGCTGCACCGACACACGTTGAAGAAGCGCCGAGCCAAGATGCCCCAGCGACGTCTCCCGCATCCCGAGGCGAACCGGACGGCCTGCTCGAGTCGGCGGCTACTGAACCCGAGGACGGCGTAATCGCGGGCCGCGTTTACAACCTAAAAACGGGCGAGGGTATTGAAGGAGTAACCGTGGGCGCTTCTCCCGAATCAGAGGGTTCGCGCACGACCTCTAGCGGGAAAACGGACGAATCAGGCCGGTACCGCATTGCGGGGCTTGCGGACGGCACATATCGCGTCGGACTCGCTTGGAGTCCCGCGATTCCCCGAAGGCCGAGTAGCGTAATGGTAGGGGTCTTTGGACACAACACCGTCGAAGGCGTAGACTTCGCGCTCGATCCAGGTACGTGGGCAACGGTAAGTGGGATCGTGGTAGACGGGAACGGCGATCCCGTTGAAGGCGCTCGAATCGGGGCGCGTGTCTCAGGCGCCGACCGAACCGACCACGGGACATCGGACAACGACGGACGATTCGAAATTCAGGTGCTGCCGGCGTCGGGACAACTGCACATCATGGCCGTAAAGGCGCCTTTCGAAAGCGAGAAGGTTGGGCCGTTGGCATTGACGCCGGACGGCCTCGACGGCCTCGTGCTCGAACTCACCGTGCCGTGCACCGCGATCATCTCGGGCAGGGTGTTCGATCCCCGAGGCCGGGCGGTTTCGGGCGCCAGCATCCGCCTCGAACGGGGTGGCGCGAAAGATTTTCTGGTCGGGTCCGGCGGTGCCAAGAGTGCGGAAGACGGCCGGTTCGAGATCGCCGGCATCGCAGCAGGCGAATATCGCATTAACCTCACGGAACCCGGCCGCACGATGTGGGGCAGTCACGATGAAGTCATGCGCGTGAAACTTGAAGAAGGGCAAACACTTGCCGGGTTGCGACTCGTCCTGGGCGACAAAGGCGGTTTGTCCATTGCCGGGTGGGTCGTCGACACGGCGGGCAATCCCATTGCCGGGGCGCTTGTCGAATGCTCGGGCGAATATGGTAGCGGCGCTTTTGGCACTCGTGGTACGGTAGTTACCAATGACGATGGGACCTTCCGGATTACGGGTTTGGTTGAAGGCGAGTACGGCGTTCTCACAAGCCATAAAGGCTACACTTACACACACGCCGCAAGGACGCCGGCGGATAGTGAAAATGTAGAAATCGTTTTGGAGGGCTGCGGGAACGTCGAGGGGCGGGTTCGCCGCGCCGATACGGACGAGCCGCTGACGGATTTCGAGGTGGTTGGGCATCCGGGCGATCCCGTCATGGTGCAAGACGGCCTGTTTGCGGGAAACACGTACTCATGGAGAGACGCCGTACGGTTCCATGACGACGAGGGACGTTTTCGGCTGACAGGCATCAATGTCGGCGACGTAACCGTTGCGGCGAAAGCGCAGGGATTTGCGCCCGCCCTTGTTTACGTCAGGGTGTCCGAACATGAAACCGTAACCGGCGTCGAGCTACGCCTCGGGACGGCGCAACGGTTAGGGGGCCGCGTTGTCGATGCATCCGGGAAGCCCATAAGCGGGGCCTCAATCTGTCTAGGAAAATTCTCGGAACTTTTCAGAATGGGCAGACAAGATTTTGTGGCCCAGTCGGACGCTGCCGGACGTTTCACTATCGACGGTGTTTCGCCACACGTAACCGCCTTGGGAGCGTACCATCCCGATTACGCCCCGGGAATTGCGCTGATAACAAGAGACACGGTTATCGTACTCCAGGAAGCGGCACGGGTGGAAGGGCAGGTCGCCAACGCAGGCGACCCCTTGCAGGGCGTCACCGTAATGGCCAACTATTCGCCGGAGGCCCGCATGACCCGAGGGTGGGCCCGGACGGAACGCGACGGAACCTTTGCCATCGAGGGGCTCACGCCCATGACCGTTAGTGTTGAAGCACGGTTTGGCGAGAAACGGCGGATCGAGAAACGGGCTTTTCTCGAAGCGGGACTGACTACCCGCGTCGACTTCGACTTTGCCCCGGCCTCGGCCGTGCTCGAGGGCCGCGTTACGGTAAACGGCCAACCGCCGGATTTAGGCCGCCTGTCCTTGTACATAGCAACCCGGGGGGAAGGCCCCGAAATTCATGAAACGAATGCCTTGGCGGACGGCTCGTATCGCTTCGAAGACCTCCCTGCAGGCGCCGCCGCACTGAAGGTGTTTACGGCGATTGGGAAAAGGGAGTGGCGCCGGGTTCGCATCCCTGACATTGACATTCGAGAAGGCGAGGTGCTCGAGCGCAACATCGACCTATCGGGGACGGGCAGCATCGCCGGAACGATCACCGGACTTAGTCCCGACCTCAGAGGTTTCGTCTTGGCATTGCACGGCAATGTGTCGTTCCGCGACGCCGTCGACTCGATGGCGTTCGGCAGCTACGGCCCACTGACCGTGAAGGTCGCGGCTTGCCAACCAGACGGTTCTTTCGAGATTCGGAATCTCGAGCCGGGAACCTACACCGTCGTCGCAGAGACGCAACCCGCCTACGATTGCGAGGTGCGAGACGCCTTCGCGGCGACGGTCGTGACCGTCCAGAACGGTGTTACCGCGGCGGTGCATTTCGACCTTCGCTAATTGATGTGTTGGCCGGCTAATCACTCGCTCTGCGGGTGAGCGGTCATTGCAGCGGATCGAGAAGAAAGTGGATTCCGAAGTCTATTCTCACACGGAGACGCAGAGACGCGAAGGAAATAAGAACAAGTTGCATTCAAACATCAACTTATGTGACTTCAGGCAAGTCATGGCCTTGCTGTCATCCTGAGCAAAGCGAAGGATCTCAAACCCGTGGAAGTATCTGTAAGAGCAAGATTCCTCGCGTTGCTCAGAATGACGCGTAGTGAAAGGCATTGTCGCGCAAAGCGCTATTGTCCCCATCGAATTAGTGCATCTTCAAACGCAACTTGCTATAAGCATGCGTTTCTTGCGATGCCGTTGGGGATGTCCCGTTGTCTGTCACCTTTCCATTGTCCGTTTTAGATTTCGGATTTGCGCCCGTGGCGCGCGGGGTTTTCCGTAGCCATCTCTGCGCTGCGGGGTGGCACGGGCAACTTGCCTGCCCACGGTGAAGGAGCGCGTACCCTTTACACTGGCGGGCAAGCCGCCAGTGGCACGCCCGCACAGTGCCACCTTGCCGCTATGCGATGTCGAGGGCGCGGCGGACGGCTTGGGAGATGCGTTCGGCGTCGGGTCGCCAGAAGTTCTCCATCACGGGCGAAAAGGGGGTCGGGGTATCGGGCGCGGCCACGCGCTGGATGGGCGCGGCCAGGCGGCCATGAAGGCGCTCGGCC
>DUZM01000092.1 GCA_013349485.1 Candidatus Hydrogenedentota bacterium
GACCCGCTCGGGCAATTCCGGCCCCGTCGCCTCCAGGAGCGCCGCAAAAACGGGGTAGAACGAATCAAGGGCCGCGCCGCCGGAGTAATCCCAATAGCGTCGCCAGTGAAGGTAACGGTCTGGGTCGAACGCAATAGGGGGGCCGTTGCCCGTGAAAGCTGCCCAATCTAAGGTGTCCGGCATCGGTTCGCTTTCCGCGAGCAAAAGCCGTTTCGGGGCGGGATTCGCGTGGATCCAACGTACGGGGCCGACGACTTCACCCCCGATCAAGCTGCGGACAACTTCCCATCGGCCTGCGGCCACTTCTGTGGCGCCGATTTGGCAGACGCGGCCCGTTCGGCGCGCGCAATCGCGAACGGCCAACGCCTCGGGAACGGTGCGGGCCATCGGCGTTTCGCAGTAAACGTCCTTCCCAGTCTCTAAGGCGGCCACGGTCATTGGGGCGTGCCAATGATTCGGCGTGGCGATGACGATGGCGTCGATATCCTCGAGGTCCACGAGTTCTTGCCAATCGCGATACGCGAAAGCGGCCCGGGCCATTGCCTTGGCGCGCTCGAGCCTTGGCGCATAGACGTCGCAAACGCCGGCGACATGCACACCTGCGGCGTTGCGCTGCCGCTGCAACAGGTCTTGGAGAAGCACCGTACCGCGCGCGCCGCACCCGATAACGCCAACGCGGATTGTGGCACGCCCGGAGGGTGCCGGAGCGGCCCGAGGCGCCGTGGCCGGCGCAACGCGCTTACCCGTTGCGCATCCTGCCGTCGCAATGACCGCAGTCCCGAGGAATTCCCTTCTCGAAAACCGTTTGCCCATAGCCTCTCTTCAAGTATGCTGGCACGCGCCGATATGCGTTACGTCTTCTTATGGTCGCGTCTCACCCGTCTGGCGGGCAATCGAGACCTTGCCCAGAATTTGTGGTTGCGACTACACCGTGCGTAGTTCACCCAACTTTCTTAAAACGGAGGCAGCACGCTCGGGCAGCCGATCTATCGGCTTAATCTCGATATCCTTAAAGTCGACTATCGAGTTGGGGTCGTGGCCTTGGAGCGAGATCCAGCCGCTCGGGCACTTGTCGTGTTTGGTGCTGACGTAATCGACCACGGTTTTGCCGTTGACGGCCACTTGGATGTGGGGGCCGATGGCGGTGATGCGCATGTGGAACCAGCAGTTGTCCGTGGCGCGGCGTTCGGATGCTGGGACCTGATCCCAGATAGCGCCTGTAAACTGTCTCGGGTCGTGGTTGTCGACTTGGGCCTCGTAGGTGCGCGGCCACGGGTTGCGGCCGGTTCCGCGGAAAAAGACGCCGCTGTTGGCGCGCGTATGCGGCCGTACGGAAAGACGCAACTCGAAATCGCCGAACTCGTCTGTGGTGCGTAGTTCGCTCCGGGTGGTCATCGGCGCGCCGTCCACGCGCAGAATGCCCCCTTCGAGCACCTGCCACGAGGCGTCGCCGACCTCCTTCCAGCCGGTGAGGTCTTTGCCGTTGAACAGGGGTCGCCATCCTTCGCCGCCGGGCAGCGGCTTGATGCGGACCTTGCGAAACCATACTTCCGTGCCGTGGTCCTGAATGGCGATATGGCCGCGCATCGGGCGCTGGGCCAGCGGTAGCCGATCATCCTTGCGCGAGGTGTAGTCCGTCGTTTGGATGTCGTAGAGTTGCTTGCCGTTCATGGTGGTTCGGATACGCGGGCCGTCGCACAGAACCTCGGCCGCGTTCCATTCGCCTGCCGGTTTATCGGCCTTGACCTTGGGCGCGACGGAGCCGAAGATGGCGCCGGCGTCGCTTGTGCTCGGCTCGCCCTTCGGCGGCGACTGCACTTGCACTTCCATGCCCGCGAAAGCCGGGTCGCCCTCGAGCGGGGCGCGGACCGCCACGCCGCTGTTCGTGTATTCGGTCGGATGGCACCGATACTCGTACCGCAGCACGAAGTTCCCGTAGGCTCGATCGGTAAAGATCCAGTCGCCGCCGCCTTCCCCGGTGACGCACAACTGTCCGTCTTCCGCGACAAACGCCTCCTTGTTCGGCCCTCGGACATGCCAGCCATCGAGGTCTTCGCCGTTGAAGAGCGGATAAAACCCCTCGGCCGCCTCTTCGTGGGTCAAAAGATTTGGCGTCCATTCCGCCACCGGCGCCGTGCCGGCAACGCTGCAGAGCGCACCGAGGATTCCTGTGACCGTCAAGCAGGCAATTTTCCCGTCCATAGCTTCCTTACTCCTCCCACGGCACCAGCGGGGCCGTAAGCCCGACACATCCCAGCGTTTTCCGGAAGCATACGCCTTCGGCTTCGGGCAAGTAAAGGGGTGGATCACTTCCTGGGCGATGGCCGGTTCGAGATCGAATCGATCTTCCCGGAGCTGTTCACATGCTATGCGGTGCCGGCAAGCACCCCATTGTACCCGTCGATCGGGCCGGCCGACAGGCCTTCAAGCAATTGGCGTTTTCGCAGGCCAATAAAGATGCGCGGGTCCTGCCATTTTCATGCGTGACGGTCAAAAGAGGTGAATTCTGGGCCGAACGTGAGGATCGGCAGAAGAAAAGGAGTGGCCGCCCCTTTCGGAGCGGCCCAGCTTGAAACGGATAGGCTGCTGTATGGGGTGTTGAAGGCGCTCTAGTTTCTCCTCTTGCCCATTCGGCGGTATGCGACGACGGTAAGCCCCAGGCCGAGCAACACAAACGTCGACGGCTCTGGGATAGGAATATTGGGTTGGTCCAACGAGGTGCCGTACTGGAAGCTCACGTCGTAAATGCTGCCCAGCGTGAATCCGTCGGAGGCCAGGAATGTGAACACGACGGACCCATCGATAAGCGGGTATCCACCGGTAACAGGCGTGTTGCCCGTAAGGGGATTGTCCCCCTCCGACAAGATACCGTACTGTAACCCGTCCGGCGATTCAGGCGGCGACAAATCGTGGGCCGTGTCGAAACGATCCCCGGCGCCAAACAAGTCATCCAGCCCGGAACTGCTGATCCCTTCACCGGCGATATAGGCCCATTCCGCGCCGACGTCGTTCCCGTACGCCGTCACGAGATACCCGGTGCCGGGGGCGTCACCCGTCGGGTCGGGCCACAAAACCGTGCTCCCTTCCCCGAGCACCGCCGACACCGGGGTCAATGTTCCCCCGTCTATGGCGAATAGTAGGCCTGTCAAGACCTCGCTCGGGATAAGCACGTCCGCGTCCGATGTGTTGCTCAACGTTACGGTAAGCGTGCTGTCCTCCAAGACGAAAACGGCCTCGGCGCTCAGGTCGAAATCGTAGCCATCTTCTGAAAAACTGCCCGACCCGGCATAAGTCACGGTGTCGCCGTAACTTGCCCCCGATACAAGCAACACCAACGCGCACGCTGCCGGGATCACCCAACCCGAATACGGCACGTCAACTATCCTACTCATAACTCTCCAGCCCCTATCTGGTTGGCACGCCAAGTGCTTATTAATGCCTACCCCCTTGCAGTTGGTTCAATCAGGAATTAACACCCCGAATACGTCATCTGATAGAAACCATCTGCGGATTCAGGCTATTCCTGTTTGGGATAATCAGCAAGTATGATGCCAACTTGACGCTTTGCAGCGTAAAACATTTAATATAAAGGCGTTACATACACGCGAGCCCCCGTCGTCCCCGCTGACGCCCCACAATTGCATCAAGAAAAGTTATTCAAACTTTACACACATTTTCTCCCCAAGAGCAAAACAAGGCGCACAAGGCCGATCCCTTGCCCGGGCAAATCACAGGCAACCGTAGCGAGGCGACGCAGATGCTTGCAAATACAAGACGCGCGACCGAGGCCCGCGCAGGCGTACTGCGTGGTACGTCGAGCAGGCCGGCCGAGCGCAACGCAGTACTTGCCGGCAAACGCAGACTGCAGTGAACTGACTGTGGTTGATTTGGGCGAGAAGCTACGGTATGTCCTCAACGCTGGGCAGGCTGGGGTAGAGTTCCTTACGGCAATCCGGGCAGAGACCGTGACTGAACTCGGCTTGCGAATGGTCTTCGATATATTTCTCGATGCGGTTCCAATATCCCTTGTCGTCTCGGATCTTCTTGCAGTGGGCGCAGATGGGCAGCATCCCCTTGAGCGTCTTGATGTTTGCCAGGGCGTCTTTCAGTTCGAGGATAAGGTTTTTCCGCTCTTCTTCGGCGCGTTTCCGTGTATAAAGGTAGCCGACAGCGGCCCCAAAAAGCCGGAGCAACTCGCACTGATGCTCGGTTACAGGGCGCGCCCGCCCCCGGTTGTCCGTACTAATGTGGCCGATGACCTGCGTGCCGTCCCAGATTGCGGCAAAGACCTGCGTCCCCCGGCTCACGGCCCCCCCTCGCCGACTCGTTTTCAGCGAGGCGTCCTCTAGTACCAACGGTTCACGGCTCAGCAGAACGCGTCCCTCGGGCGAATTGGGGTCTACCCGCCACCGCTTGCCGCGCTCGTCGCAGATCTTCCCTTCCTCATCCACGCCGAATGTGCCCACAATGGTGTTCGGATTATCCGTCCGAAACCAAATGCCGATGTGGTCAAACCCGAGTTTGCCCCGGGCAAGATGGACGGCGTCGTAGCAGAGGGCGTCCACGGACTCCGCGGTCGACAATTCGTTTGTGATCTCGACAAGTGTGCTGAGTTGGCCGCTGAAACGCCGCTGGGCCTCTTCGCCTTGCAGCAACGCGTCTTCGAGGCGTTCGTGCGCCGCTTGGCAATGCTCCAAGTCATTGATCCGGCCCCGTAAGGCCTCGAGTTCCTCGATAAGATCGTCTTTGCTCTTTAAGTAGTCGTTTCCCACAACGTCGTCCCCGGTCCAAACCGGCAACCGTTATTCTAGCATCGAACCACTTCCCTGCCAAGGAAATTTGCAGACGCACCCGGACA
The DNA here is from genome assembly GCA_013349485.1 of Candidatus Hydrogenedentota bacterium. Lineage (GTDB taxonomy): Bacteria > Hydrogenedentota > Hydrogenedentia > Hydrogenedentales > SLHB01 > DUZN01. The sequence continues at coordinate 4,859 of DUZM01000092.1, forward strand.
TGCTTATCATGCCTGCGTCGGCGGTGCTGCGCCGGGCCTCGACTGAATGCGTGTTGGTACCGCGTCCCGCCATTTGCTGACGGCGTTTTCTGAGATCGGGTCGCCCCGAGAGCAAGTCGAAAAGGATGCCAAACCCATGTTCCCAGAAATCCTGCCCGTCGCCTTGTTGCACACCCTGGTCGAGCCGCCGGTAATTCCCGTGGGATTGGATGCGTATCGTATGTGGGATCGATGGCCCTACGTTCGCATAGGCGCGCGAGCCTATATGCGCAGCACCTACGACCGGACCGGCGGAAACGAGAGCGCCGACGCCGGCCATTTCCTGTACCAAGAGGCCGATGATTTCAACGTAACCCTCGATGTCGAGGGCCCAGGCATCCTCTATTTCGCTCGGTACAACCACTGGCACGGGAGCCCTTGGCACTACGAGATCGACGGCACGGACCATATCATCGAGGAGTCGAGCAGCGCCGACCCGGAACACCCCGTCGAGGGGGCCGTCTTCATGCCGGAACACCTCCTGCCGGCGCCGCTCACCTGGACCTGGTCCACCACGAAAGGCGCCGACCTCATGTGGGTTCCGATGAAATTCGAGAAATCCTTTCGGATGGCCTATTCCCGCACCCACTACGGCACGGGATACTTCATCTATCATCAGTACCTTCCCGGCGCGAGACTATCGCAACCCATCAAGCCATGGGACGGGAAAACCCCGCCGGATAAGGACGTACTGGACCTTATTGCCCGCGCCGGGGCGGACATTGCCCCGAAAATCGGCACACCGGAAGGCGAGCGGGTAGGGGTGCGCGCGATGACGGGCGAAGTCTCGCTCCGCGCTTCCGAGCCGGTTGCCGTGGCGCACATCGAGCCGGGGCCCGCCATGCTCCGCGCCATCGAGTTCTCGGCGCCGCGCGACCGCGCCGTCGAGTTCGGGCGCGCTCGGCTCCGGGCCACGTGGGACCAACGCGACCACGCTTCCGTCGATGCCCCCGTCGCATTATTTTTCGGCGCGGGAACGCTCTACAACCGAGACGACGCCGAGTATCTCGTCAAAGGATTCCCCATGCACGTCCGGTTCGACGACGAACGGGTCTATGTTGCGTGCTATTTCCCGATGCCGTTTTTCCGTTCTGCCAAGTTCGAGCTTATCGCGGCACCCGGGGCCGAGCCCATCAAGGTCCGCTGGACGCTTCGGTATGCAACGTACACCGGCCCGGCCAATCACGTCGCCTATTTCCACGCCACCTACGTCGATCACCCCGAACCCGAGTTGGGAAAAGACCTTGTACTGCTCGATACGCGCGAAATCGAGGGCGGCGGCCATTGGTGCGGCCATTTCGTCGGCACAGCGTTCATCTTCTCGCACGACGCCTTCCTGGGCACCCTCGAGGGCGACCCGCGATTCTACTTTGACGACAGCCGGACGCCCCAGGCCCACGGTACAGGCACCGAGGAATGGGGCGGCGGCGGCGACTACTGGGGCGGACGCAACATGACCTTGCCGTTTGCCGGCCATCCAACCGGCGCGAAGAATGCCGACGTCGCCAAGTGCAACGAAGACAAAATCGAGTCCGCGTACCGATTCCTCCTGGCCGACCTCATGCCGTTCGGCAAAAACGCCGTCATTACACTCGAGCACGGACCCCTCAACGACTCGCAAGAACACTACGAAACCGTCACGTACTGGTACGGCCTCAACAGTCCGGGTTTGGTGTTGACGGATACCCTCGACGTCGGCGACCCCGAAAGCGAGCAAGCCCACAACTACCATTCGCCCCACGCCTCCGCCCCCGCGACCATCGAATCCCGTTACGAGTGGGGGCCCGATACGCTGCTCGCCACAGGCGGCAGGCCGCTCAAGAAACCGCGCGATTTCGCCGAGATCGAGTTTCAGGCCGAAGCCGACAAGACATACACAATATGGGTTCGCGGCCACGCCTGCGAAGATATCCTCTATTCCGACGATTTATGGATCCAGTTTGACGAACTCATCGGCACTAACCAACGCGGCTTCGTGCGGGCCGGCCACGATCGGGGTTACGGCAACTGGCGCGATTGGTCGGACGAGCCCGGGTACGGCTGGGGCAGTGCGCGACCTAAGGACCCACTCTTCACGGTGCGCTTCGCCAAGGCAGGAAAACACCGCCTGCGCATCCAGCCCCGCATGCACGACGTCGCCCTCGACCAAATCTGGCTCAGCGCCACGCAGACAACGCCGCCAATCGATCCCGGCCCGCGACCCAAGATACCCGGGAACAAGGAGGAAATCGTCCTGGATGCGTCCGACGTCACAACCGTTTCCGGCGCCGTAACCGCGATAGACGATCCGGACACGTCCTGCGGGAAAGCGTTGCACCTGCCCGGCGTCGTGATCCACGTATTCCCGCCCCACACCGAGACGGAACGCCATACCGCCGGCACGTCCGAATTCACGCTCGCACTGAGCCCCGACAACCTCGGTGTCCTGCTCCGCCGCACCCTCGATTACGCCTTCCCCAACCAGCGGGCCGAAGTCTACGTCGCCGACGTTTCGAACGGCGACGTCGCCGCGTTCCAGAAAGCCGGCGTGTGGTACCTTGCCGGCTCGAATACCTGCGTATACTCCTGCCCACGAGAAGAGCTCGGCGCCACACAACACATCGTACAAACCTCGAACCGCCGATTCCGCGACGACGAGTTCCTGATCGGCCCCCGCCTCACCCAAGGCCGCCCCGCCATCCGCGTACGCGTCACGTTCACCCCCGTCCAACGCCCATTATTCCCCGGCCACCCAATACCCCAACTCGCCTGGAGCGAAATCCGATACGCCGCATACTGCTTCGTCATGCCCAAGCCGCCGACGGATCAAGAATGTATGGAACACCAAAAATAATGGTATAAGCGGCGGAACCTTTCTTCTCGGAAGAGTGGGCTGATACCAAGCTGCATTCACAAACTTGTCTGATGTCAGGCAAACCATGGCCTTGCCGTCATCCTGAGCGAAGCGAAGGATCTCGAACTCGTGAAGGAATCTGCGAGAATAAGATTCTTCGCATTGCTCAGAATGACGCGCAACGAAAGGCATTGTCACGCAAAGCGTTGTTGTCACCATCGAATCGGCGTGTCTTTGAAAACAACTTGGCAAAAGGAGTAGGGCACAGTGAACGCCATACGCCGAGGCGCCGCCGCGCTCCACCGCCTGACCCTGACAAACCACAAGCAACCGCAGCGAAGCGACCCACACGCCTGCCAATACAAGGCGCCGGATCCATGAAGACAAGTGGCATGGCCATCTTGGCCATGACTCACAAACTCCAAGCCTCTTCTACGCGTAGAAGCCGCATCCTGCCGCGTTCCAGGCGCCCTTGTGCCCCGAATCAGCCCCCTTCTACGCCCCAACCTATTCGCACAAAAAGGGCCAAACCAGAAAGAGGCCGGAAGCCTCTTCTACGTTACGCGACCACCGGATGAAAGCCACGAAGATTGGGCCAAATCTTGACGTTGCGGTTCCCGAGCCGGACTCCGCCACAGACAGATGCGCCGCTGCCGTAGATTGCCCATCATTCGTACCGGTTAAAGAGACAAAATGCCCTTGCAGCCCTGAGAACGCATCCTAGCCCAGCCCAGAGCAACGCCCTGCGACGCCGGAAGGAACCCGTACTCAAGAGCCCTGAAAGGGCGTCTTAAGAAAGGACCACGGCCATGGCCCAGTCGATAGCCAAAATCCATGTCCACGCAATCTTCAGCACAAAACGACGCAATCCCTAGCTCAAGCCCGCCGGAGCCGGGCGACGGCGTAAAGCCCGGGGTGAAGCGAAGCGGAACCCCGGGTATCTCGACACCCAAAACAGAAGAGCCCGCCCGAGGCGGGCGACGGAGCAACGACACTGGAAACAATCGCTTAATTCCGCCTACCCATCACCCCTTACCAGGCGTTTCCGTCCTCGGCGGGCCTAGCACTCACCCGAGAAATCGGCCGTATTGTTTGCGACGACCCGCGCTATCGAAACACCTTGATCGAACGGGCCGAACTCATTTACTATCACTATAGCCCTGCGGGCTTGTGCGGTGAACGAGGTGCCGTCAAGGACTGCGTGGGCGGTCAAACGCCGCTCTCTGATGCCCTGACTCACACGAGTGTCTTCTATGAAGGCAACACGCCGCAATGGGAGGAAGCGCGATGCGCACAATCACTTGGCTTCACATCTCCGACCTTCACACCAATAACCCCAAATACGGTTGGGATTACGACAAAGTAACCGAGGATCTCGTCAAAGACCTCAATCGCGTGCAGCGTGATCATAAACTCGAGCCGGATTTCATCTTCGTCACCGGCGACCTTGCATACGGCAGGGAAGAAGGGGACCCGGACACGGTCCTGGACGATCAATACAAGCATGCCGGCGAGTTTCTCGAGACCGTACGGAAGACTTTTGGCGATGATTTCTCCCGCGAGGATGTCTTCATCATTCCCGGGAATCATGACGTGGACGTAACCAAGCATAATGCCGGCCTCCGGACCTGGCTGGCACAGGAGCCGCCACCCTCGCTTGACGAGATCCATGATCTCTTGCATAAGGGAACAGGCATCTGGCCCCAATTCATGGACAAGCTTCGCCGTTATCAGGAGTTCCTTAAAGACTTTGGCTACGGCCATCTTCTCGATGGGAACGGCGACGGGACCCGCGTTCCGGATCGTGGCGTGTACGCCGTCATCCGTGAACGACATGGACTCAAGATCGCCATTGCGGGACTCAACTCGCCATGGTCGTCGGCCGGGGCAGGCAAAAGCGAGAGAGGAGCACTCCGGCTCGGCGGCAAGCGGCAACTGGGCTTTCTGCGCAAGACCTTTGACAAAGCCGATTTTGCCATCGCCTTGATGCATCACCCCGTCAACTGGTTCGCCGCCGACGAGGGCTCGTCGTTCGATGATGCCCTTGCAGCACAATTCAGGTTTCTCCTGCACGGACACGAGCACGCAAACCGCGTGCGGCCCGTGGATCAATGTACCCGCATCGGCGCGGGCGCCTGCTATAAGCAGCAGGAAAAGGAAACGGGCTACAACTTCGTTCGCCTCGACCTCGATAACCAGGTCGGCGAAGTCTGGATGCGTCGCTACTCGCCCGAATACGACGGCGGGTGGATTCCCTATGTGCTCCCCAACAATAGGACCAATAACGACGGGATGAAGAAGCTCGAGGCGAGCCTAACCTGGCTGAAAGAATTGGACTTGGCGCCGCCTCCGACCGAGCCGCCGGATGAATCCGAAGCCGCACCCGTCGAAATCCGCTCCACGCCTGCACCCGGGCCGGGCCGACTCGCCCCCGCCACCGAATTGGTCATGGGCGAGGCCCTCTCGGCGCAGGAACTCGAGCTGGTCGCCATTCCCCCCGATATCCTCGCAGACTACCTGTGCCAATTGGGCGCCTTGTCCCTGATTCGCAACACCTATGTTTCCCCGGACCTCGACTCAATCGGCGGCGTCCCCGGGGCGTTGAGCCGCCTGTATGTCGGCCCGGCCGACTGCGGCAAAACCCGCGCCGCACTCGAGTGGATCATCGACAAGGTCGGCCCCGAACCCAACGCCTGGACGGTCTTGCGGCCGGAAACGGGCTCGATCCCGCGCGAGGCCGCCAAATTCAAGATCGACAGAGAGTCGTATTACCGGAAGCCGCTGAACCTTCCGAAAAGGGCAATTCTGTTTATCGATGACCTGCCCGACTATCTCGGCCCGGGCGAGACCGGCGCTGGCGCGTCCGCAGCCGTCAAACGTCTATTCGATTGGTTTCACACGTATCCCGGATTCAACGAGCGGTGCCTCGTCGGAACCATTCGCACTGAGCGGATGGGAGACAAGCCCGACTGGCCCGAACGCCTGCCCTACCTCGGCCACGAACTCGAGTTGCTGGCCGTCCAACCACACGACGAGGAGCACCGTCGATCGCTCTGGCAGGGAATGCGGCACGGCACAATCACGCGTGGTGGCAACATCGAGGAATATACCATCGAAATAGAAGACGAATTCGTCAACGCCGTGGTCAAAGGTGCGGCGCCCCCCGAAGCGATTGCCTTCTTTGTCCTCAGCGCTGCCGTGCAAAACAACAGCAAGCTAACGATTGACGACGCGGCACAGTTTGCCCGCGACGTCGCCGGTATATGGCTCAAACGTACCTGGCCCGCACTCCAACAGGCCTACGGAATGGCCGCCCGCGTGTTCCACACGCTCGCCCGGCTCCTCGAAGCCGGCACACAGCGCGACAGCGATTTCCTCGGGAATCTCCCGCCCGCGCGGGAGTATCACGCCGTCTTAGGCGCCGGCTTGCTTCAGCATCACGGCGGCCACGCTGCCGACTACATCCCCGCAATCAGCCAAATGCTTGCGGACGGCAACGCCAGTGGCCGCGAAAACGAGTGGATTCGTCCGAAATGGGATTTCCTGCTGCAGGCACCCGACCTCGAAGGCGTCGACCTGCCGCTGCCATCCTGGAATTGGTTTGCCGAACGTGCTGCGGGCCTCACTGCGGAACGCTGTTATGCTCTCGCCCTTCACTTGGCCGCGGCCGGCATCCCGCGGCCCAGCTCGCCCCCGGACGCTTATTGGCTGATGGGCTGGGCCATAGGCAATTCCTTGCGTGGCTTCAGACATCCGCAGCAGCGCAAAGCGGCCCTCGGCGACGCGCTCGCGGCCTATGACGAGCTTACGGGCCGGTTCATCGACGCCGCCGAGCCCGAACTCCGAGTCCAAGTCGCCAAGGCCCTTCATAACAAGGGCGTTGTGCTGGGCCAACTCGGCAAATCCGACGAGGAGATTGCGGTCTATGACGA